>JBAPMW010000594.1:0-6129 GCA_049278815.1 Hyphomicrobiaceae bacterium | reverse complement strand
CTTCATCGCGGTGATCAGGTGATTGAAGAACCGCTGCTTGTTGGACTCGAACGCGGAGTGCGCGGCAGCCTTGGCCTGGCGGTTGAGGGTGCCGCCGTCGCCCGTGATGTTGGCGGCCTTCAGCGCCTCGGCGAGATTGCGGTGAATGATCTGGAAAGCGCGGGCATAATCGTCATAGATGCGGACCTGCTCGGGCGTGAGGCGGTGCTCCAGCATCTCGACCTCGACGCCTTCATAGGAGAGGGAGCGCGCCGCATAGAGCCCGAGCGCCTTGAGATCGCGGGCCACGACCTCCATGGCGGCGATGCCGCCCTCCTGCATGGCGGCCACGAACGCGGCGCGGGTCGCGAAGGGCGAGCCTGGCTCGGCCCCCGTGCGGTCGCTCGAGGCGGAACGCATTTCCGGGCCATCGCCAGTGCCGGGTTCCTCCGCGGCGTCCGGGCCATCATGCCCCCACAAGCCCAGGCGCTGGGCATAGGCGAGATTCTCGACAGTGGTGGCACCGGTCGCGGAGACATAGAGGACGCGCGCATCGGGCAAGGCGTGCTGAAGGCGCAGCCCGGCAAGCCCCTGCTGCGAAGGGGCGCGGTCGCCGCGCTCGGACTTGGCTACGGCGGCGTTGGCCATCGCATGCGCCTCGTCGAACACGAGGACACCGTCGAAACCGGCGAGCCATTGGATGATCTGCTGCAGGCGCGAGGCCTTGCCCTCGCGTTCGGGGGAGCGCAGCGTGGCGTAGGTCGTGAAGAGGATGCCCTGGGTCAGGGTGATGGGCTTGCCCTGGCGGAAGCGGTCCTGCGGAACGATCAGCAGCTTCTCCTGGCCGAGCGCCGACCAGTCGCGCTGGGCGTCCTCGATCAGCTTGTCGGACTTGGAGATCCAGAGTGCGCGGCGGCGGCCCTTGAGCCAGTTGTCGAGCAGGATGCCGGCGACCTGCCGGCCTTTGCCCGCGCCCGTGCCGTCGCCGAGGAACCAGCCGCGCCGGAAGCGGACGGCGCTGTCATCGTCGTCGCGGGCGGCCGAGAGGACATCGAGGCTCTCATTGACGTTCCAGCGCCCTGCAAGATGCCGGGCGTGGGCTTCGCCGGCGTAAATGACGCTTTCGAGCTGGGCGTCCGAGAGCAGGCCCTCACAGACGACGCGGGCCGGAAGATGGGGCCGGTAGCAGGGCGCGGGCGGCCGGACGGACGCCATGGCCGCCGACTGCACCAGCTTCGTCGGATGCGGCCGTGCGCCCTCGATGCGGAGGGTCTCGACCTGGTAGGGCTCGTAGAGGGCTTCGCCGGAAAGCGCCGGCGCCGGCCGGGCGGCGCTCTCACCTATAATATAAGTGAGCTCGAGGACCGGTTCGGGAGAGACCGGGCGCGTAACGGGCCTCGGCAACCGCAAGCGCGGAGGCGCGGGCGGAAAGAGCGAAGGCTGGGTCCGGGCGGAGAGGGGAAACGCCGCGACGGGCCGGGGCGGCGGGTCTGGGATGAGGCGCGGGGGAACGTGCGTTGCGACGAGATCGAGCAGCTCTTGAGCACTCTCGGCCATGGGCGGGCATGGAAGCTGCGCGCACCACTCGCTTGAGGGAACGCGGTCGATGACGGTAAGGCGCGTTTCGACCGTGGTGCCGTGGCGCCGGTAGAGGGCGCCTGCGATGGCCGCGGTGAAGACGACGCGCACCTCAAGGTCCTGCAAACCGTCGCGGAATTCCGGATGGCTGGGAAAGAGTCCGGCTCCCGTGATCGCGACGAGGCGGCCGCCGGGGGCGAGCCTCAGAAGGGCCGAGCGCAGATGGCGCAGGTCCGTGCCTGCCATGCCGCCCTTGACATTGGGCGCGGCCGAGAAGGGCGGGTTCATCAGGATGACGCTGGGGATGAGGCCCTCTGGCAGATAGTCGTGAATCTGCGCGGCGTTGAAGCGCGTCAGGGGCGCGCCCGGAAACAGCAGTGAGAGCAGGTCGGCGCGGGTGCCGGCGATCTCGTTGAGGGCAAGCGAGGCGCCTTGAAGCGCGGCGAAGATGGCGAGCTGGCCGGTGCCGGCGGAAGGCTCGAGGACGAGGTCATCGGCCGTGATCCCGGCCGCGAGACTCGCGATGAAGCCAAGCGCGACGGGCGTCGAGAACTGCTGAAGCTGGTGGCTTTCCTCGGAGCGCCGCGTGTGGGTGGGCGTGAGCGCGGCCAGCCTGCCCAGCAGGTCGAGCAGCCGCGCATTCGAGCCCGCGTGGGCACGCATCGCGTTGAGGTGGCGGCGCAGGAAGAGCAGCTGGGCTGCCTCGCAAGCTTCATAGGCATCCTTCCAGATCCACGCGCCTTCGCTGTCCGTGGCGCCGAACGCTTCGGTCATGGCGCCGCGCAGCGTCCGCGCACGGGGCGCCTCTCCCCGTTCGAGAAAGGCAAGGAGGGCGGTGGCCGCTGAGAGGATGCGCCGCGCTCTTCCGCCTTCGCCGCCGGCAGGCGGGGAAACAGGGAAGGCAAGGGAAGACGGGTCGGCGTCGGCGAGCAAGCGCATGGCGGGCATCCTTTGAGGCTGGAGGGGCGCCCGGGCTTAAGGGCCGCTCTCTCGGCATTGCCTGCCCGGACGCTTTTCTTCCGGCCCCTCTCTTCCTCTCTGAGCAGGATGCTCCGGGTCGGAGGGCCATAACGGCGTGCAGGTGCCGGCGGCAGAGGCTGGGGATGCCGTCCGAGGCGATGCAGCGGTGTGACGTTGCTGGGCCGTCCATGCCGCGCGGCGGCTGCGGCAGGTGCGGATCAAGATGCGCGTTGCCTCTCCCGGCTCACGAAAAAGTCATAAACTGATATCAGTTGATAGCCGTTAAGAGCCGAAGCTATCAGTGACCGGAGCTAGGTCGCCTGGTAGTTTTCGCCAGGATGGAGGCTTGAACGGGGACGCGAGCGCCATGGTGCGCGGGTTCTGGACAGGGACGGCGGCGGGGCTGGTGCTCGCGGTGACCGGGCTGTCCATGTGCATGAACTTCGCGTTCGGCTATGGCCTCGGCACATCCGAAGGCACGGGGCAGATGCTTGGCGCGCTCTCGGTTGCCTTCGACGGGCTAAAGGCGCTCTTGCCGCTCTTCATCGCCTGGCAGTGGCGCGACCGGCGCTGGGTCCGCGCGGGCGCGGGCGGCGTCCTGTTTGTGCTTGTGGCTGCCTACGGCATGGCCTCGGCGCTGGGCTTTTCCTCCCAGAACCGCGAAGACGTGACGGCAAGCCGCGAGCATCTGAACGCGAGCCTGAAGGAGCACCTGGGCGATCTCGAGCTGGCGGAGAGGCGCCTGAAGGCACTGGGGCCGCACCGCATTGCGGGCGCGGTCGAGGCCGACATTGCAAGACTGAAGAAGGATCGCCCGTGGGACGCCACAAGCGGCTGCACGGATGCGACGCTTGCCGCCAGCCGGGAGTTCTGCAAGCGCATCGACACGCTGCGCGCGGAGCTCGCACTCGCGGCGGAAGACCATGTGCTCACATCGAAGATCGAGGGGTTGAAATTCAAGGTGCAGCAGCTGCGCGCGCGGGGCGCCGGCCGCGAGGCGGACCCGCAGCTCGGCGAGATCGCGCGCGCGGCCGGTCTCGACATCCTGAGGGTGCGCTCGGGCATGAACTGGCTGCTTGCGATCGCGGTCGAGGCGGTGAGCTGCTTTGGGCTTTTCGCGATTGCCGGGGCGCGCGCGCCGCGCGCAGCCGTGATGCAAGCTGAAGAGCCAGCAGGGAGCGGCAAGCCGTGGCGCCTGGTGAACCCGAAGGAAGTCCGGAGTGCTGCGACCCTCCTTCATGCGCCCGTCCGCAAGCCCAAGCGTTCGGCCGCGCGGAAGACGGAGCAGAGGAAGGGGAACGGCGCCGTCCCGAAGGCATTGCCCCGGCCGCGCGCTGGCGAGCGGCCGCAAACAGAAACCTGATCGACCAGCAAATGCAGCAAGAGGAGAAAGCCGATGTCTCGTGAACGTCCCACGCACCGATGTTTCGTCGTTGAGGATCGCGGCGGCGGCAAGGACGCCATCTGGACCCGGATCGGATCGGCCTGGCCGCACAAGGACGGCACGGGCTTCAATGTGCAGCTCGCAGCACTGCCGGCCAGCGGCGGGCGGATCGTGCTGCGCGAGTGCACGGAGGAGGACGGGGCCGAGGAGGCGGCGCCCGTCGATGCGCGCCAGGGCACGAAGGAGCAGTAGGACATGGGCGACATCATCTCCTTCGTGGGCCAGAAGGGCGGGACGGGAAAATCGACGCTCGCGCGCGCCTTTGCCGTTGAGGCGGCAAAACGCGACCAGGGCGTCCTGGTCGCCGATCTCGACGAGGCGCAGCGCACGAGCTGGGACTGGAGCCAGCGGCGCGCTGCGAACGGACTTCACCCCGCCATCGCCGTCGAGCGCGTGCCGAGGCTGCAGGTGTTCACGCGCGCGGCGGACATCGACGTCCTGGTCGTGGACGCGCCCGGCTGGGCCGATGCCTCGACGCTGTGGCTGGCCCAGGGCTCGCAGCTGACGGTGCTGCCGACCGGAGGGACGGTCGACGACCTCAACCCGACGATCCGCTTGATGCACGAGCTCATCAACAAAGGGATCGCGGACTGGCGGCTGGGCCTTGCGCTCTGCCGCATCCACACGGACGCCCAGGCGGAGTTCGCGCGCGGTTACTTGAAGCAGGCGAACTACAAGGCGCTGAAGGGCGAGCTTCGCGAAAGGAAGAGCCTGGCCGATCTGCAGAATGTCGGCCAGGCGGTGACGGAGGGACCAGGCGCGGTCTCCCGCGAGGCCATCGAGCTCATCGGCAGCATCACGGCCGCGCTCGAGCGGGCGCGCAAGAAGGCAACGCAGGAGCGGGAACAGGGCGGACCCGCGCGCCTGGTGCCCTCGAAGGAGCGGGGAGGAAGGGAGGACGGAAGATGAAACCGCTGCTGCCCTTGCGCGTGCTCTCGAAGGAGGTTGGGCTGCCGCCAGGCCGTGACGAGACGCACCAGACGCTGGAGCGTGCCCCGCCCGGCAACCGCCGCAAGAAGAGTGGCCGCACGGAGGAATTCAACTTCCGCGTCCAGCCCGGTTTCAAGGAGAGCTTCATCACCGTGGCCAAGCGCGAGAAGGAGACGAACGGCGCCTTCCTGGAGAAGGTCTACGCCTACTACCTGGCGCGGGGGGCAACACTGGACGCGGGCGTGATACCGGCCGCCGAGGCACGCGAAGGCCGCACGGAGGAGCTGCGCGTGTGGTGCACGCCCTGGGTGTTGCAGACGGTGCCGAAGCTGGCGGCCGCGCGCGGCATGCTGGTGCCGGAGCTGATCGAGCATCTGCTGGCGCGCGAGGTCGAGCGCCTCGATCCCCACGGCGGGAAATTCGGGGTGAAGGTGGAGAAGTAGCGGGTGTGCGGCAGGCAACGTTGAGGTCGATGGGAAGGCAGCGAGATGTCTTCGCGTGCTGATTTCTCGACAGCTGGCAGATGGCCGACAAGGGCCGTGAGCGAAGCGGGGAAGGTCCAGGTTCGCGACGATGATGTGTGCCTCGTCACGAAGCAAGCGGCGCGGTATCTGCACGCATCGCCGCGCACCCTGGAGCGGTGGCGAGTTGATGGTGACGGGCCGCCCTATTTCAAGCTGGGCCCCGGACTGCGCGCCAAGGTCCTATACCGCTTGAGCGACCTGGACGCGTGGCTGGCGCGCTTCCGGTACAATTCGACATCGGAGTACCGGGCAAGGCAAGGCGAAGGGGACGCGTGAAGGGACTAAGAGTCTCTAACCGTTGTGCAATCTGTGGACAGCGCGCGATCTCCGGCTTTCCGGACGTTCCCTCTTCGTTCGGGATCGCATAGAGTTGCCAAGTTGACCTGCAGCCGGTGCGGCGGAGACGCGAGCCTCTCTACGACCCTGGCGCGGCTCAAGGACCAGCTGTCAGCCAAGCTCGCGGCCTTGAGGAGAGCCATGACTGGAGACGTTCCAGCACACAGCGATGACCAACAGGGCGAGCAGCGACCCGCTGGGCGCAACAAGTGGGTTCGCGGAGCACTGAGTGCGGCTGGTGCAGCGGTTCCGTTTGCCGGAGGCTTTATCGCGGCGGCCGCAAGCGTCTGGGGTGAGCATGAGCAGCAACGGGCGATGGATGCGCTGCGGGCATGGATCAAGATGCTCCAGGATGAGATGCGCGAGAAGCAGCAGACC
>JBAPMW010000593.1:0-4511 GCA_049278815.1 Hyphomicrobiaceae bacterium | reverse complement strand
CCGGGTGGGGTCAGACCCTGCGGGTCTGACCCCGGGCGCCGACCCAGAGGGTCTGACACCACTCGGCGCCTCGGCCTCGTCCAGCAGCAGCCGCTTCATCCGCCGCGTCAGCACCTCGCGCATCATGGCGTAGTCGTCGCCGGGCGTGAGGCCCTCGGTCTTGATGTTGAACTTGCGGTACTGGCTCTTCACGAATCCGTCCGCCCCCGCCGCGATCATGACGCCGACAGCGTTGGCCCCCATGATGTGGCTGTTGTCGAACACCTCGATGCGGCGCGGCGTGCGCGCCAGCCCGAAGCGCTCGCGCAGGCCCTCCAGCAGGGTGCGCTGCGAGGAGCCCTCCGCCAGCTTGCGCCCGAGCGCCTCGCGCGCGTTCTGCAGCGCGTGCTCCACCACCCCCGTCTTGGCGCCGCGCTGCGGCACCCGGACCTCGATCCTGCGGTCCACCTTGGTGGAGAGCGCATCGGCCAGCAGCTCGCGGTTGGGCAGCTCGTGCGACAGCAGAATGAGCCGCGGCACCGGCTTGTCGTCGTAGAACTGGGCAATGAAGCTCTCCAGCACGTCCTCGACGCCGATGGATTTGTCGGCGCGCGGGAAGTAGGCGCGGTTGCCCCAGTTCTGGCCGGAGCGGAAGAAGAACACCTGCACGCAGGTCTGCCCGCCGTCCTGATGGGCGGCGAACACGTCGGCCTCTTCGATGCCCTCCGGGTTGATGGCCTGGTCGGCGGTGACGTGCGCCAGCGCCCACAGCCGGTTGCGGTACCTGGCGGCCTGCTCGTAGTCCTGCCGGTCCGAGGCCTCCTGCATGAGGCGCTGGTACATCTGGCGCACGTTCTGGCTCTCGCCGCGCAGGAAGCGCGTCGCCTCCTCGACCAGGCCGCTGTACTCCTCCAGGCCGATCTCGCCGGTGCAGGGCGCCGAGCAGCGCTTGATCTGATGCAGCAGGCAGGGGCGCGTCCGGCTGTCGAACACGGCATCGGAGCAGGAGCGCAGGAGGAACGCCCGCTCCAGCATGTTGATGGTGCGGCCGACCGCGCCGGCCGAGGCGAACGGCCCGAAGTACTCGCCCTTGCGCTTGCGGGCCCCCCGGTGCTTCAGGATCTGCGGCGCCCGGTGGTCGCCCGTGATCAGGATGTAGGGGAACGACTTGTCGTCGCGCAGCAGCACGTTGTAGCGCGGCCGGAAGCGCTTGATGAGGTTGGCTTCCAGCAGCAGCGCCTCGGCCTCGGTGCGGACCGTGACGAACTCCATCGCCGCCGTGTTGGCGATCATGCGCGTGATGCGGTTGGTATGGTTGCCCGCGCGCGCATAGCTGGTGACGCGCGCCTTGAGGTTGCGCGCCTTGCCCACGTAGATCACCGTGCCCGCCGCATCGAGCATGCGGTAGACGCCCGGCGAGCCAGGCAGGTGATTCAGGTGCTGGGCGATGACGTGCGGCCCGGTGGGGACAACGTCTCGCTTGCCGGGCTCTCCGCCGGCCGCGGACGCAGGCCCCAGAGGCACTTCGCGCGTGTTCTTCAGCGGCATCGCCTTGACTTAGGCGGCATTGGCCGGCGGGTCCAGGGGGGGCCGCTCGATCCTGTCAGCATCCGGGCGGGGTGCCAGGTCCCCGAGCGGCAGGGTGCCAGCCAGCCAGAAATCCATGGTGGCCCGACGCGAGCGCAACCGCCAACGGCCGCTATACCCCGAAGCCCGACGGATGGCCGCCGGGCACAGGGTGCCAGTAAGAGACATTGACCCGCTCAGCTCGCCAAGCGAACCTGCCGGGAACGGAAAAGAGAGGCGAGCATGGCAGACATCCTGGACGAGCTGGCCAGCTTTCTCATCGAGGCCAAACGGTGCACGTATGCCGGTTTGAACGATGATGCGACAGTGTCCCAACCTTTGCTTGGTGGATCGAAGCAGCTTGAGCACCGCGATGGCCCGTATGCATATCGGGACATCTATTTCGGCATGGCCTTCTTCGTAAGGCACGAAACAGTTTCGAAGAACGAACGGGTCATTTGGTCAATGAGCTACAGCGGGGGCGTCCGGCCGGAGATTGTGGATCGGAATCAGATGCTTTCAACCTACAAGCTCCTGCGACAAGCGCTCTTAGCGGTGAACCGCAACTTGCCGTACCGAGGGCCAGCATCGTTCTCCATCGGCGACAAAAAGTATCGCAACAGAGTTGAGGGCGCGCTCGATCGCTTTCATGGCACAGAGGAAATCTCGGAGCGCGACTCAACGCTATACGAACTGCATTACAGCGGTGGGTTGCTGCGATAGATCGGCTTTGACCGGAAAGTTTGGGTCAATTCTGACCGTGCCGCGACTGGGCGTCTGGCAACACGGTATCGAAACCAGCCATCCGGGTCCTCTCGCCAAACGTTGGCCCAACGGGGAAACTCTGGTTAGCATGGGCCTCCAACACCGGAGACCGTCGCATGGCCCGATACAAGCTCCACTGCTTCGCCCAGTCCGGCAACTCCTACAAGGTGGCGCTCTACCTCGCCTGCGCCGGCCTCGACTGGGAGCCGGTGCCCGTCGACTTCTTCAACGGCCAGACCCGCGATCCCAAGTGGCGCGCCGAGGTCAACGAGATGGGCGAGGCGCCCGTGCTGGAAGATGGAGCCACCAGGCTCGCCCAGTCGGGTGTGATCCTGACCTACCTCGCCGACAAGACCGGCAGGTTCAAGCCGGCCACCGAGCCCGAGCGCCTGGAGGCGCTGCGCTGGATGCTGTTCGACAACCACAAGTTCACGGGCTACTTCGCCACCTATCGCTTCCTGAAGGCGTTCTTCAAGCAGGAGCCCGACCCCGCCGTCTTGGCCCTCCTCAAGGGCCGCTTCGACGGTGCTCTCGCCATCGTCGAGAAGCACCTCGGCCGCTCCAGGTTCATGGTCGGTGACACACCGACCATCGCCGACTTCTCCCTCGCAGGCTACATGTTCTATCCGTCCGAGGAGTCCGGCTACGACTGGCCCAGGACCAACTCCAACCTGGCCGCCTGGATGGAGCGCCTGCGCGCGCTGCCCGGCTGGAATGGACCCTACGAGCTGATGCCGGGCGAGCGCATCAAGCCGCTCAGGTAGGTTTGGGTCGACCCCGGCGCAAGCCGGGGGAAGACCCAACACAATCCGAGCTGCCTTACCGTGTGTTGCCCCAAGTTGCCTCACAGGGCTCGCAGCACCAAGCGAAACCGGCCTTTGTGCCGGCAGCAACGCTATGCTAGCCCAATCGAGCTTGATCCAACCTGCAGAGGAAGCGCAATGTTCAACGTCGGCGAGGTCGAGATCCTGCGGGTGGAGGAGAGCCTCGGGCGTGGCTTCCAGCCCAACGCGCTGCTGCCCGACTGGAACCCGGCCGACATCGCGCCGCACCTCTCCTGGCTGGCGCCGACCTACTACGATCCCGCCGCCGACCGCATCGTCAGCTCGATTCACAGCTGGGTGCTCAAGACCCGCCACCACACCATCCTGATCGATACCTGCGTCGGCAACCACAAGGAGCGCCCCGGCCAGCCGCGCTTCCACATGCTCGACCGGCCGTACATGGAGAACATCGCCAAGGCCGGCCTCAAGGCTGAGGACATCGACTTCGTGCTGTGCACGCATCTGCACGTGGACCACGTCGGCTGGAACACGCGCCTCGACAACGGCCGCTGGGTCCCCACCTTCCCGAACGCGAAGTACGTGTTCTCCAAGACCGACCGCGACTACTTCGATCCCGCCCTCGGCGCGGGCGGCAAGATCGATGCGCACGCGCGCGTCTTCAACGACAGCGTGCGGCCGATCCTGGAGGCGAAGCAGGAGATGCTGGTGGACGGCACCGTGGCGCTCGGCAACGACTTGACGATCGAGCCGGCGCCGGGGCACTCGCCGGGCCACGTGCTGATCACCTTGAAGTCCAAGGGCACGGAGGCGCTGTTCACCGGCGACATCATGCACAACCCCATCCAGATCCATCATCCGCACTGGAGCAGCGCCTTCTGCTCCGACCCCGACGAGGCCCGCCGCACGCGCCGGCGCGTGCTGGAGCATGCCGCCGCCAGGGGAAGCCTGCTCTATCCGCAGCACTTCGCCGGTCCACACATCGGGCGCGTGGCGGAGGCGGCAAGCGGGTTCACGTACTTGCCGGGGCGGGAGTAGGGCGTAGGTTGGGTCAACCCCGGCGAAAGCCGGGGGCATGGTTCAATTGCGAATGTGTTGGGTCTTCGCTTCGCTACCCAACCTACCGCGCCAGCTGCGCTGCGGCGTCGCCCTCAAGGTGCGGCGCAAGCGGCGCATGCTGCTCCGCCTGGATGACCGCGCCCTCAAGGACATATGGGCTTCAGCTGCGGCGAGGTTCACATCGAGGCGCAGCGGTCGCTCTGGGACATCCCGAGGACCGGCTCCGGATGTGACCGCCTCGCGGCCCGGCCGTCGCTCGATGCCCAGGATCACGCGGACGTCGGCAGCGCCCGCACCTCGCGCCAGATCTCGGCGAGCGTCTCGGCCGCGACGGGGCGCTTGTTGGCGCAGGCGTGCTCG
>JBAPMW010000592.1:0-3292 GCA_049278815.1 Hyphomicrobiaceae bacterium | reverse complement strand
GGGCGGCGGGGTCTTGCCTGGCGTCTTGCCGGGCTTGACCGACGGCGTCGGCGTGAGCAGGTCTGGCATGCTCTGCAGCATCGCCAGCTTGTGCCGGGTCCGCTCCTGCTCCTCCCGCTCCCACCGGGTCTTGGCGATCAATGCCAGCACCTTGCTGTAGTCGGCGATGGCCCGGTTGCGGTCGCCCTTCGCCTCGTAAGCCTTGCCGCGGTCGGCGTACGCGGCGAGGCCGTTCGGGTTGAGCCTGATCGCCTGGTTGAGGTCGAGGATGGCACGGTCGTGGTCGCCCTTGGCGCTGAACAGGGCGCCCCGCTCCTGATGGGCGTAGGCAGAGCGGGGGTTGAGCCTGATCGCCTCGTCGAGGTCGGCGAGGGCCCGGCCGAGGTCGCCCTTCTGCTGGTACGCGACGCCGCGTTGGGCGTAGGAGAAGTCGTCGCGGGGGTTGAGCCTGACCGCCTCGGAGAGATCGGCGAGGGCGCGGTCCAGATCGTTCTTCAAGCGGTAGGCGGCACCGCGGCTGCCGAACGCCCAGCCATAGCGGGAATTGAGCCTGATCGCCTCGTTGAGATCGGCAATGGCGCGGTCGAGCTCATCCTTCTGGCGGTACACCTCGCCCCGGCTGGCATAGGCGAAGTCGTCGCGCGGGTTGAGCCTGATTGCCTCGCTGAGATCGGCGATGGCGCGGTCGAGATCGCCTTTCCCGCGGTACGCCTCGCCACGTCGGCCGTAGGCCCAGGAGTAGCGCGGGTTGAGCCTGATCGCCTCGTTGAGATCGGCGATGGCGCGCTCGAAGTCGGCCTTCTGGCGGTACGCCTCGCCCCGGCTGGCGTAGGCGAACTCGTTGCGCGGGTTGAGCCTGATCGCCTCGCCGAGATCGGCCATGGCGCGGTCGAGCACGCCCTTCTCGCGATACACCTCGCCGCGGCGGGCGAAGGCGAAGTCGTCGCGCGGACTGAGCCCGATCGCCGCGTCGAAATCGGCAAGGGCGCGATCCAGCTGGCCCTTGGAGCGGTGGACCTCGCCGCGGCTGCCGAGCACGAAGCCGTCGCGAGGGTTGAGTCCGATCGCCTCATCGAGATCGGCGAGGGCGCGATCGTAGTCGCCCTTCTGGCGGTAAGCCTCGCCGCGGCTGCCCAAGGCGAAGGCATTGCGCGGATTTATGCGCAGCGCATCGTTGAGATACGAGATGCCGCGGTCGAACTGGCCCTTCTGGCGGTACGTCTCACCCAGGCTGGCCAGTGCAAAGGCATACCGGGAGTTGAGCCTCAGCGCCTGCTCGAGGTCGGCGATGGCGCGGTCGAACTGGCCCTTCTGGCGGTACGCCTCGCCCCGGCTGGCGTGGGCGAAGGCATTCTGGGGGTTGAGCCGGATCGCCTCGTTGAAATCGGCGATGGCGCGTTCGTAGTCGCGCTTGAGCCGGTAGGCCTCGCCGCGGCCGCCGACGGCGAAGTCGTCGCGAGGATTGAGCCTCAGCGCCTGGTTGAAATCGGCGATGGCCTGGTCGTGCAAGCCCTTGAGGCGGTGCGCCTCGCCGCGGTTGCCGTAGGCCACGCTGTCGCTGGGATTGACGCGGATGAGGTCGCTGCACGCCCGGATTGCGAGGTCCGGGTTGCTCGTCTGGCCGCAATCCTCTCGCGGTCCGGCGTGCGCCGGCCATGCCGCAGCCACGAGCAACGCGCAACCTAACGCCAAGCCTGTCCAATACCGCATGCGCGCCTCCCCAAACAGCGCAAAGTCAAAAATCGCCGACTCGAAGCCGGCCGTCCACCGACTGCGCAGTATTGCCCTATCCGCGGCCGGAGGCCAAGGTGTCGGTCTCCAAACGGATTGGCGGCCGGCTTGGCATGGAGCCGCCACGGCTTGCTAAAGCAAAGCACCAGATCGAATAGAACGGGCAAATCAAGCACTTGCCCCCCGCCTCACCCGTTGGGCCAGACCTTGGCGGCAACCCGCCCCACCAGCCGCAGCTTCGCCTCCTGCTCGTCGTGGGTCATGGTGGTGGCGAACTCGCCCGAGGCGAAGCCGCACTGCGGACTGAGCGCGAGGCGCTCCAGGGGCACGTAGGCCGACGCCTTCCTGATGCGCGCCTCCACGGCCGCGTCCTTCTCCAGCGCGCCGCTCTTGGTGGTGATGAGCCCCAGCACCACGGCCGTATCCCTGCGCACGTTGGCGAGCGGGCTGAAATCGCCGGCGCGCGGCGTGTCGTACTCCAGGAGCAGCGTGTCGTAGTTGGTGAGGCGCGGGAACAGCTCTGCCGCGATGCGCCCATAGCCGCCGTCGGCGAGATAGCGCCCGCCAGGGGCGTTGCCGCGGCAGAGATGGATGGCGCGCGTGATGCCGGCGATGCCGTCGAACACCGAGTTGTCGATCTCGGCGTCCTCGATCAGCTCCTTGTCGAGGTCGCGCCCCCAGGCCGCGAACGCCGCGCGGATGCGCGGATCGATGTGCCACTGCGAGTAGTTGGGCGCATCGAGCTGCACGTAGTCGCAGCCCAGCTCGATCAGCTGCCTCACCACGGCGCGCACGTGGTCCCTCACGTCGAGCAGGAACGCGCGCGCCGTCGGGTAGGCGGCGCTGGAATGCTCCGGCTCCCAGGCGATGCGGTGCATGCTGGGCGCGGGATAGGTGAGCTTCACCCGGGCCTTCCTCGCTTGCCTGGCCGCGAAGGGAAGCTCCTCGGCCACCGCGTCGCGGCTGGGGGCGATCTTCCCCACCACCAGCGAGCGCGGGCCGGTCTCGGTCTTGACGAAACCGCCGTCGGAGCCGTCGGGGTTGAGCCACAGCCGCATCCAGCCGGCGTTGGTCTCCACGGTGGCGAAGCCCGAGAGGCAGCCGTCGCGCGCATCGCGCACGCCCATGGTGGCCATGAAATTGTAGCGCCGGTACTCGCCGTCGGTGATGGCGTCGAGGCCCGCAGCCTCCTGCATGGCGATGGCCTCCGCCACGGCCCGGTCGGCCGTGGCCGCCATCTCGGCCTCGCTCACGCGCCCCTCGCGCCAGCCGTTGCGCGCGTCCAGCAGGTACTGCGGGCGCAGCAGGCTGCCGACCACGTCGGCGCGGGCAATCCTGGGCATGTCACCCTCCTGGACGGGTTTATGAACGCTCGGCGCTCGATGGCGCGCCGATGGCCGCGTTGTGCTCGCCCAGGTTCGGCGCGCGCGAGTTGATCGACGGGCGCTGGCCGTCGAGCGAGAGCGGCAGGCTCATGAGATCCAGGCCGAGCTCCGGCACCGGCTGCACCATGCCGAGCGCCGCCGTCTGGGGATGCGCCCGCATGTGCGCCATGTCGTTG
>JBAPMW010000591.1:0-2910 GCA_049278815.1 Hyphomicrobiaceae bacterium | reverse complement strand
GGCGCTGGCGGCGCGCACGGCGCAGCTCGCCCTTGCCGGGCGGGCAGGGCTGGTCGGCAGCTATGCCTACGACGTCCCCAGCGGCGTGATCCAGTGCTCGGCCGGCTTTGCCGCCATCTACGGCCTGCCCGAGGATACCACCGAGATCGCGCGCGAGGACTGGCGCCGGCGGTTGCATCCCGACGACGTGGCCGACTTCGAGGCGCGCCGCGCCAGCGCCTTCGCCGCCCGGCAGCGGGAGAAGCAGTGGGAGTACCGCATCCGCCGCCCGGACGGTGAGACCCGCTGGATCGAGCAGCGCAGCCTCATCGACTACGACGCCGACGGCCGTCCCCGCCGCGTGGTCGGCGTCAACATCGACGTGACCGAGCGCAAGCGCGACGAGGAGCACAAGAGCCTGCTGGTAGCCGAGCTCGACCACCGCGTGAAGAACGTGCTGGCCGTGGTCTCGGCTCTGCTCGCCCGCAGCCGCGACATCGGCTGCTCGGCGGCGGAGCTGGCGGCCGCGCTCGACGGCCGCATCAAATCGATGGCGACCGCGCACGAGCTCCTGAGCGGCCGCAAGTGGCAGGGGCTGCCGCTGGCCGAGCTGATCGAGCGCGAGCTGGCGCCCTATGCGGCGGGGAGCAACGCGGAGGCCGGCGGCCCCGCCGTGGTGCTGATGGCCGAGGCCGGCCAGGCGCTGGCCATGGTTGTGCACGAGCTTGTCACCAATGCCGCCAAGTACGGCGCACTGTCGGCGCAGCAGGGCCGCGTGTCGGTGCGCTGGCGGCTGGTGCCGGAGAACGGCTCCGGCGCGCACCTGGCGTTCGACTGGCAGGAGGCTGGCGGCCCCGCCGTCTCCCCCTCCTCCCGCATCGGCTACGGCACCAGGGTCATCCGCGACCTTATCCCCTACGAGCTCGGCGGCACAGCCGACCTGGCATTCCCGCCCGAAGGGGTGCGCTGCCGGCTCCAGGTGCCGGCGCGGTGGCTGAGCGCTGCGATTGATGTCAGACCCCTCTGGGCCCTGGGCCCAGAGGGCCTGAGACGAAACACATGATCGAGGCGCCGCCCGAATACCCTCTCCCGCTGGCGGGGAGAGGGGTCAGGGTGAGGGGCAGCCGCGAGGCTCGATTCAGGGGAACCGCTTGATTGTGTTGGGCCTTCGCTGACGCTCGACCCGGCAGCGTCACGGTTTCTGGTGCGACTTCACGGCACCGTCCAGAATGCGCGCCTGGTCCTGCAGCTGGCGCCCCGCGGCATCGAAGGCGTCGCGGATCGTCACGTAGGCATCCTCGTGCCGCCCGTCTGCGGCCGGCTCGCGCGTGATATCGATGTGCCCGCCGGCCGGCAGGGTGAGATGGATGCGTACGCTGTAGGTGTCGCCCTTGTGACGGCGATGCTGCGGCCGGTCGATGACGACGCGCGCCGAGGTGATGCGGTCGTAGAAGCGCTCCAGCCTCTGCGCCTCCTTGCGCACAGCCGCCTCGATGGCGTCGGAACGGTCGATGTGCTCGAACATGATCTGGAGGGGGACTTGCATTTCGCGACCTTTAGCCCGTGAGATCGTGAAGTCGTGAGATCGTAGCAGGGCGGATCAGCGAAGCGTAATCCGCCGTCCTGCGGATGGCGGATTACGGGCTTCGTCCCAATCCGCCCTACGCCTTCTTGATCTCAATCTTGCGCTCTGCCTTGACGGCCTCCGGCTTCTTCGCCGCCGTCACCTTCAGCACGCCCTTGTCGAACTTGGCCTCGATCCTGGCGTCGTCGACGGTATCGGGCAGGCGGATGGCGCGCTCGAAGCTGCCGAAGCTGCGCTCCGTCAAATGATAGTTCCCGCCCTTCTCCTCCTTCTCGTGCTTCTTCTCGCCCTTGATGGTGAGAATGCCGTTGGCCATGGTGACGGTCACGTCCTTCTCATCGACGCCGGGCAGCTCGGCCTCCACGACGATGGCGTTGGCGTTCTCGCGCACGTCGAGCTCCGGCACGGTGAGCGCGGCGGTTCGGTGCGTCAGCGCGGGAAAGCGCGGCCAGCCGTACTCGAAGCGCTCGAACATGCGGTCCATCTCGTCGCGCATGACGGAGAAGATGTCGCGCTGGCGCGCGGGCGAGGTTTCGGCGGGCCTGGTGATCTCGGTCTTGGCCATGATGGGGTACCTCTCGACAAACGTGAAACCGATGGGACAGCTCTTGTCCGGCGAGTCATTAGCCTGCCCGGCGCGGAACCGCATTGATGCAGCGCAATTGCGGTTGCGCGGGCCTTAAGGCGGCCTGCCCGACGGTCAGAGCCGGCCGCTTTGGAGGCCGTCGCACGACTGCCCCAGCAGCGACAGACCCTCGTCCAGGTAGTCGCTGAGCAGCGGCATGCCGAGCAGATACTCGGCGGCCTGCGTGGCGCGCGTGCTGTGCACGCGGGCCGCCTCCTCGCGCAAGGCGTCCCAGTCCTCGACGGTGTTGTCGTCGCGTCCCAACCAGGCGAGGGTGACGAGATCGACCTGCTCGTCCTCGCTCAGGCTGGCGATGAACGAGGTCAGCTCCTCAAGGACGGGATCGTCGCCGTGGTCCTCCAGCACCGAGATCATATTGTCGTCGGAGGGGTTCGAGCCGTCGTCGGGGTCCGTCACCTCGTCCTTGGCATCGTACTCGCGCGCCTTGAGAATGATGAAGCAGACCTTCTCCGGCGAGATGGTCAGCGCCGGCAGCTCATCGGCCGCATCCGGCGCCGACGTCGGGGGCGACGGCTCTTCGATCTGTCTCGATCGGGGCCCTGGTCGGGATCCTGGTCTGGGCCCTGGTTTGGTCATGGCATGATCTCCTGGATGCAATCGGCAGCGTCCTTCAGCTCGCACCTCCCTGGATGCTTGCAGAGCGGGCATGATTGATCCTGGTCAATGCAGGAGGTGCCGGGAAAGTTCATGACGTGCCATC
>JBAPMW010000590.1:0-1573 GCA_049278815.1 Hyphomicrobiaceae bacterium | reverse complement strand
CAGCATGATCGATCGGGGGGAATGATGGGGGGCAGCGGCACAAAGCAGGTCGGCAACCTGCCATCGCCTCTGCCCTTTCTGTTGGGGGCCTTCATTGGCATGTTGATAAGCCCCTCATTTCTGTTCGGCCAGCTGACTACGCTCCTGCCGTTGTTCGCGCCCCAGGAGGCAGTCTACTGCTCGGGAGGCAGCTTTGCTATGATGCTGTCCCTGCCGCTGCCGATGTTCCTGGGCGCCGTGATAGGCGGTGGGCTGGCGTGGCTGCATTTGCCGACTCGTCAAGCCTACCGCATGCCGGAGACGCTGGTCGGCGTTTGCCGCTATCTCACCGTGCCACTTATCTTTCTCGCGGTGGGAAGCCCGTTGGCGCTACTGTACGCCGGCTCATCAGTCTGCCTGAGCGCGGCAGGTGTCCACTCCACCGCGCACGCGCTGGCCAACCCCGAGGTCTACAAGCTGTCGCCAACCAGGCCTGTCCGCCTGTACTGCACGATGAGCAAGAAGCGAACGTGGGATGCTCGCCTTATCCTGGATGTGGGCTACGGCCAGACTTTCACGCTGGCATTGTCTCCCCGATCGCGGTTCTCGTCGGCCCAAATCTGGGAGGTGCTGCGCGATCGCCTCCTGGACACCTCGGGAGTCGATCCTGGCTGTCCGCACGAGCTGAAGAGGCTCCTCTCCGCAGAGGCCGAAGCGCCCATTGGCGACATGGTGCCGTTCGCTCCTCCCTCCCGCCAACCCTGAAGCGCTGCTCCGCCGCTCACGCGTCTGCCTTGAGCGGTCGGGCGCAGATTGATTAGATCGCTCGCCCAGCGGACTCACCGCGCTCCAGCACGAGGAACACTAATGGCCAAGTCCACCGTACCGGTGTCGCCGTTTGCTCCTGAGCGGCTTCCTGAGATGCCGCAGGTGGCGGGCGTGCGATTTGCCGCCTGTGCCGCCGGCATCCGCTATGCGGGGCGCACAGACCTGATGTTGGCCGTGCTCGATCCAGGAACGACGGTCGCGGGCGTTCTGACGCGGTCGAAGACCAGCTCGGCGCCGGTGCTCTGGTGCCGCAAGGCCCTGGAGAAGGGCGTGGGCCGGGCGCTGGTGGTCAACTCGGGAAATGCCAACGCCTTCACCGGCAGGCGCGGTGCGGAGGCCACGCGCATGACGGCGGAGGCGGCGGCCGCGGCGGTGGGTTGTGCTCCCGACGAGGTCTACGTGTCCTCGACCGGCGTGATCGGCGAGCCGCTCGATGCCGGCAAGTTCGCCCATCTCCTGGACGGTCTCGCCAAGGCCGCCAAGCCGGAGGCCTGGCACGAGGCGGCGCGGGCGATCATGACCACCGACACCTTCCCCAAGCTCGCCACCCGCACGGTACGGCTCGGCGGCACCGAGGTGGCGCTCAACGGCTTCGCCAAGGGCGCCGGCATGATCGCGCCGGACCTTGCCACCATGCTGGTCTACATCTTCACCGATGCGGCAGTGGCGCAGCCGGCATTGCAGGCGATGCTGGCCGCGGGGGCGGACACCACCTTCAACTGCATCACCATCGACAGCGATACCTCCACCAGCGACACCGTGCTCG
>JBAPMW010000589.1:0-6364 GCA_049278815.1 Hyphomicrobiaceae bacterium | reverse complement strand
CCATCCTGGCCCGGCTGGGTGTGCGCGTCCTTTGGTGGAATCCACTCGGCAACAACGTGCTCTTCTCCAGGGGTCGGGATGTCGCTGACCCGGAGCGCTTGAAGGACCAGAGGGTGGGGGCGCCCGGCACGCTGCCGGGGGAGTTCGTGGCGGCGTGCGGTGGCAAGTCGGTGGCGATGACCATCGAGAGGTTCCATGGCGCCTACAAGGACGGTGCGCTGGATATGTCCGTGGCGGGCTTCGGCGCCATCATGGCCTACAAGCTCGATAAGTTCGTCGATACCGTCACCTTCACTCACCACACGCCGATCGCGTTCTTCCTCTTCATCAACGAGAAGAGGTGGCAGTCGCTATCGCCCGCGCATCGCGCCGTCATCGCCCAGGCGGCGGCCAAGGTGGAGATCGAGATCGGCGGGTTCCAGGCGCTGTCCGAGGCCAGGGCCCGCGCGTTTGCCGAGAAGCACAGCGTGAAGCTCCAGGACCTGTCGCCCGACCAGGTGGCGGACTGGCGCGCCTGCAGCGCGGGCATGCTCGCAGACTACATGGAAAGGAATGGCGAGGGCGCGCGGAAGCTCATGACGGCCTACGGGAAGCTGCGTCTCGATCCGTGCTGCTCGGCGGCGCCGGGCGCGGGCGATTTCACCCGCCGCTGATCCGTCACTCGCAGATATGGCCGCTCGTGCGCCTGGCCATGTCCAGGTGGAAGTGGTTCCTGTGCGCTTTGTTGGCCTCAGGGCCGAGCACGGTGGAGAAGATTGCGCACGCGGCCTTGTGGATGCCGCGCAGGAAGGCGGACTTGCCATCGAGGGCGGCGGTCGAAGCGGTATCCGCCTCCTTGGGGCCGCCGAGGCGGCTTGGCGGCGCCCAGCCGAAGCCTGTCTCGGTGTCGGAAGGCCTGGTGAGGCCGGGAATGCCGACCTGAACGGTGCTTCCCTGGAGAATCCTGGGGCCCGACGGCGCGGCCATCCGCGGCTCCTCGGATGCCTTGCTCTTGCGGGCGGCCGCAGCAGCCTCGGCCTGCCGTTTGATGGCCTCGGCCCGCCCCCCGGTCGTGGCCTTGGCGGTGATCGCACGCGCGATGGGGCCCCAGTCGGCGACGACCTGGGCCGTCTCGCCCCGGGCGGTCAGAAACTCGCCGAGATCGAGTGCGTTGACGCGGCCGTGCTCGCTGAGCCTGGCCTTTGCCCGGCCGTAGGCATTGCGGCAGGAATAGGCGCTCATGACCCTGATGCCGACGATCGGGGCGCCCAGATGCTTGCGGGCCAGCCGCTGCACGTCGCCCCGCAGCCACTTGTGCAGCGCGACAATCATGTCGCAGGTGAGCATCGGAGGTGCGGAGAAGGCGATCGGCGGGTTCGAGCCGATGCTGACGAGCTTCATGGGCGCCGGCGACCCGCACGCCTCGCCTTCGCGGATCGGGTCGGCGGGGACGGCCACCAGATCGAGGCCCTTGAGCAGCTCAGCGCAGCGGACGCGCCCGTCCTCGACATCCTGCTGCGACCAGGCCGGCAGCGGCTGCCCAGAGTTGCTGTCCTTGGGGTTTGGCGTCAGAACTACAGGCCAGCTGGCGTCATACTTGGCGCTGGGCGACTTGCCGGCGCTACCGTCCGGAGGCGACTGTTGCGCCCAGGCGGCTGGCCCAAATACGGGCAAGATGGTAAGCGCGCACAAGGTTGCTGCCCAGCGTGTCGTCTGCATCAGGAAGACCTACCCTTCGACTTCGGAGAGCCCACGCGAATCACGTTGCGAACCGGTTAACTCAGCTAGCACGGTTGGGCTGAATTTGTGGCGGTCTCGGGAATCTCAGGCTGAGCTGGGGACAACTTGTGCAAGACGACGGCGGAGCGGAGCGGGAGCGGGAGATGGCGTCGGAGCAGCCAGCGCCCATGCGAGGATCTGGGCCAGGACCTGGGCCAGACGGCGGGATTTCCGCGGCCATCGACGGCGCCGCCGGTGTGATCGCCCTCAACCGGCCGCGCGCGCTCAATGCGCTGACGTCGGCCATGCGCGCCTCGATCGGCAAGGCGTTTGCCGCCTGGGCGCGCGACCCGCAGGTCTATGCCGCCGTGATCCTGTCAGAGACCGACCGCGCCTTCTGTGCGGGCGGCGACGTGCGCGAGATGGTCGAGTGCGGCCGCCGGAGCCTCGAGGAGGCGCGGCGCCTGCTGGCGGAGGAGTACGCGCTCAACTGGCAGCTCGACTGCTTCTCCAAGCCCACAGTCTCCCTGATCGACGGCGTGGTGATGGGCTCCGGCGTCGGCATCTCGCTCTATGGCACGCATCGCGTAGCCGGGGAGCGCTACCGCTTCGCCATGCCCGAGACCGGGATCGGGCTGTTTCCCGATGACGGCGTTTGTTGGGTCTTCGCGCAGCTGCCCGACGAGATCGGCATGTACCTGGCGCTGACGGGGCGGTCGCTGGCGCGTGCCGACGCCTATCGGCTGGGGCTCGTCACCCACTGCATGCCTGCCGCGCAGTTTGCCGAGGTGCGGGCCGCCATCGCCGATGCCGATCCGGTCGATCCGGTGCTCGATTCGCGCCACGTGGACCCCGGCCCCGGCGAGCTCGGCGCCCTGCGCCCGGCGATCGCCCGCTGCTTTGGTGGCGCCGGCGTCGAGGCGATCATCGCCCGCCTGGAGGCGGAGAGAGGCGAGGCACGGACCTGGGCCGAGGACGTGCTGCAAGACCTGGCGCGCGGCTCGCCGACCTCGCTCAAGGTGACCCACCGGCACGTACGGCAGGCCGGGGCGCTGAGCCTCGCCGCCACTTTGGCACAGGACTACCGGCTCGCCTGGCGCTTCATGGAGGGGCACGACTTCTCCGAGGGGGTGCGCGCCGCCCTGATCGACCGCGACCGCGTCCCCAAGTGGCAGCCGGCGCACCTGGCGGAGGTGAGCGAGGCTATGGTGGAGGCCTACTTCGCGCCGCTCGGTGCGGCCGAGTTGCAACTGACCAGCCGCGCCGAGATGCAGGCCGTCCGGTAGTCCGGTAGGTTGGGTTAGGCCCGAAGGGCCGTAACCCAACATGGCACCCGCGGCGCGTTGGGTTACGCGCTTCGCGCTAACCCAACCTACTGCAAGCCCGCGTGGGTCCTACGCCGCGCGCGGCAGCCCTGCGACGGAACAAGCCACCTCGTCACGTTGGGGCAGCACGTCGTCCGCTGGCATGGTGCATGCAGCAAAATTCCGGGCCACCATCGCCTAAGGCGTGCGCAGGCCTAGATTGCCCGGAGATGGAGCCATGGGGCCTGGGCCGGCAGGGGGTGCCTGAGGGGTGGCGGGAGGAGTATGACGAAGAACGCACCAAGGTCACGCATGAGCTTCCTGGCGCCAGCGGTGAGCGTGACGCTGACAGCTGCCGCCGCCATCGCCGGGGCGGCGTATTTTTTTTGGCTGGCGCCGGGCCATAGCCCGGCCAGCACCGACCCGGCAAAGAATGTGGGCACGGCCCCCGCCAAGACGGGTGAAGGCAAGGGCAAGCGGCGCGGGCTTACGGCGCCGGTGACGGCGGCGACCGTGGTGGAGATCGACATGCCGGTGATCCTCTCGGCGCCCGGCACCGTGGAGCCTTTAGCCAACGTCGCGATCAAGCCGCGCGTGGACGGGCAGATCGTCGAGGTGGCGTTCCGCGAGGGCGATCTGGTCGAGCAGGGCAGCGTGCTGTTCCGCCTCGACGACCGCCTGGTGAAGGCGCAGATCGCGCAGGCCGAGGCCAACATCGCCAAGGAGGAGGCGAGCCTGCGCGAGGCCCAGGCGACACTGGCGCGGCGCGTAACGCTGATCGACAAGCAGGTGGTCAGCGCGGCATTGCTGGACCAGGCGCGCCATGCGGTGGAGGGCCTGAAGGCCGGCATCGCAGCCGCACGGGCGCTGCTGGACACCCATAAGACGCAGCTCGACTACCTCACCATTCGCGCTCCCATCACCGGGCGCACGGGCAGCCTCGCCGCCAAGCTGGGGGCGCAGGTGCGGACGCAGGATGCCACGGCGCTCGTCACGATCAACCAGACGCGGCCCATCCTGGTGAGCTTCGCCCTGCCCCAGCGCGACCTGCCTGCCGTGCGGCGCGCCCTGGCCGGCAAAGCCTCGGCGCAGGTGACGGTGCCGGGGGTGCAGCGCACCGTGGTGCCGGCGACCATCGCCTTCATCGACAACCACGTGGACAAGTCAACGGGTGCCATCCTGGTCAAGGTGCAGGCGGCGAACGCCGACGAGGTCCTTTGGCCTGGCCAGGCCGTGGAGGTCGCTCTTACCGTCGAGGTGAAGCTGCGCATGCTGTCGGCACCGGCAACGGCGGTGCAGCCGGCCCAGCAGGGCATGATCACGTGGATCATCGGCCCCGACAGCAAGGTGACACCGCGCGTGGTAACGGTGGAGCGCATCGTCGGGCAGACCGTGTTCCTGAGCGGCGGCGTCGCCGCCGGGGACCGCGTGGTGACCGACGGGCAGCTGCGCCTGGCGCCCGGAATCACTGTGACCATCGACGAGCCGGGCCGCGCACCGGACGACAAGAAGGCGCTCGAGACGGCGCCAGGCAAGGCGCCGGTCAACGATCGCCGGGCCGACCGCCGCGGTTAGCCGAGAGGGCCCCATGCGACTTTCCGAACTCTGCATCCGTCGCCCGGTGATGACGACGCTGCTGATGGCGTCGATGCTGCTGGCCGGCTTCTTCGGCTACCGCCAGCTGCCCATTGCGGCCATCCCCCGCATCGACGTGCCGACGATCAACGTCTCCGTGCGCTATCCGGGAGCCAGCGCCAATACCATGGCCGTCTCCGTGGCTGCCCCGCTGGAGCGTCAGTTCGCCACCATCGCCGGCATCACCTCGATCACATCGCTCAACACCGAGGGCAGCACCCAGGTCACCCTGGAGTTCGACCTCAATCGCAACATCGATGCTGCCGCTTTGGATGTCCAGTCGGCCATATCGGTGGCGACCAGACGGTTGCCGGAGGACCTGCCCTCGCCACCGGCCTATCGCCGGGTCAACCCGGCGGACTCGCCCATCATCTTTCTGGCACTGACCTCCGACACCACCCCGGTGCAGGAGATCACCGAGTTCGGCGACAAGGTCATGAGCCCACGACTGTCGACGATCACGGGTGTCGCCGAGGTGAGCATCTACGGCGTCCAGAAGCGCGCCGTGCGGATCAAGTACGACCTCGACGCGCTGGCGAGCCGGGGCATATCCGTGGAGGATATCCGGCAGGCGGTCGAGAGGGAGTCCAAGGTCGACCCGGTCGGCAGCATCCGCACGCGGGAGAAGGTCTACATCCTCGAGGTGAAGGGCGCGGAGCCCACCGCTGCGTTCTTCAAGCCGCTGATCGTGGCGTGGCGCAACGGCGCACCGGTGCGCCTGGAGGACATCGCCAAAGTCGAGGACTCGGTCGAGAACAGCGAGGCGATCGGCGAGTGGGACGGCAAGCGCTCGATCATCGTCGCCGTGCGGCGCCAGCCCGATGCCAATACCGTGGCGGTGATCGACTCTATCAGCGGCATGATTCCGGAGTTCGAGCGGCTGCTGCCGCCGACCGTCAAGCTGAACGTGCTGAGCGACCGCTCGATCTCGATCCGCGACTCGGTGCACGATGTGCAATTCACCCTGATTCTGACGGCGGTGCTCGTCATCCTGGTCATCCTGGCGTTCCTCAGAACATGGCGTGCCACCTTCATTCCCGCATTGGCGCTGCCACTGTCCATCGTCGGCACTTTCGCCGGCATGGCCATGCTCGGCTTCTCGCTCGATAACGTCACCCTGCTGGCGCTGACGCTGGCCCTCGGCTTCGTGGTCGACGACGCCATCGTCGTGCTGGAGAACATCGTGCGCTATGTCGAGCAGGGAATGCGGCCGTTCGAGGCCGCCATCCGCGGGGCGCGCGAGATCGGGTTCACGGTCCTCTCCATCACCTTCTCGCTGGTGGCGGTGTTCATCCCCATCCTGTTCATGGGCGGGGTCGTGGGACGATTCTTCTTCTCGTTCGCCATGACCATCAGCATTGCGATCCTGCTGTCGGGGTTCATCTCGCTGACACTCACGCCGATGCTCGCCTCGCGCATGCTCAAGACGCACCACGGCGGCGAGCAGCGGCCCGGTCTGCTGTCTCGCGCCTTCGAATGGGGCTACGACCTGATGGCCCGCGCCTATCGCGTCACGCTCGATGCGTCGCTGCGGGTTCCATGGCTGATGCTGCTCGTGACCGGCGGCACGATCGTTGCCACCGTCTGGGCCTTCGGCGCCGTCAAGAAGGGCTTCCTGCCGGTCGAGGACACCAGCATGATCATCGTGCGCACCGAGGCGGCGCACGACATCTCCTTCGACGCCAGGGTGGAGCGGCAGCGCATCGTCGCCGAGCGCGTGCGCAACG
>JBAPMW010000588.1:0-4626 GCA_049278815.1 Hyphomicrobiaceae bacterium | reverse complement strand
CGGAAGGGGAAAGCGTGAGAGAGTGGCGTGTCATTGGCAAGGTCTCCGGTAAGGGCTGAAGTCCGCGACCCTCGCGGCCTTTCGGCGATCCTCTTGCCGGAGGCGGAGACGGAGCAGCACCGCGGCCTCTTTCGGCCGCGGCCGGAGCAAAGGGAGGACCCGAGCACGGCTTTTTTGTTCCGCGAGGAATGGCGGCGCCTTTCGCGCCGCCAGGGGAAAAAAGCCGCGCGCAGGGTTGCGCTCTGTACCCGGCTCTGGCCCGATCGCCGCTATGAGGCCGCGGTCGCGGCTGCCCGTGCGGACAGGCGCGATGGCGACATTCTCATGCCTGGTTCGGCGAGCCCGCAGCAGCCTTGCGCTGGAACGGGTGCTGGCGCGGACCGTGCCTTGCGGTCGTTGGCGGTAGGCGCCGCAGGGATCACGGCGATGGTTCTTCGGGGTCGTTCCAGCGGGGGAGTTCGTCGCGCTGCTTGAGTCGCGCGATGATCGCGCCGCAGGCTGCCGGACTGAAGAGTTCACCGAGAAGCGCGTAACAGCGGTTGACGACATCGATCATGAGCGTGCGCATCTCGTCGTCGCTGAGCCGGGAGAGCTTGGGCCACGGGATCTCGCCATAGGGCGAGACGACCTTGACGTCGTCGTAGTCGCCGGTCATTGAGCCGGGGTGTATGCCCGCGTGAAAATCCTCCAAGCGGCTGTTCCGGAAGCACTGGAGGGCCATCCACTTGGCAAGGCGTTTCCGGATGACGTCGTTGCTTGCGATTTCGTGGAGATGGGCGTTGTCCATGCCGTTAATCTGCATCGTGACGGATGCGGATGGCAAGCAGCATGTGAGGCGCTATGTGCAGCAGGATGAATGGCCCCGGAGATGGCCGGCGCGGAACGTTACGCGGAAGCAGACCGCCTCGTGTCGTCGGGTGTGATTCGCGCGGCGACCGCCACCACGGAGTGAGGAGCGGGCATCTGCCAGCCTTGGCGGAGCTTCGATGCTGGGACGGGCATTGGAGCGGCCACGCCGCAGGTGATTTTTCGCGACGCAGCGATTCCGGCAGCTTTCTGAGGTGCTTGACACATGCCTGGTGTGGCAATGGGGCTTCCGCGTTTGACCCATTTGAGACCTTACAATGATGCACGCAGCACGAGCTAAGGAGGTGGACAATTCATGGAATGGCTCAGCCCTTGGCCGTCGCCAGATTGGTGCTCAGCTGGAAAGCGAGTCCCGTTCCATCGGTGTAGGAGTGCAGTACATGCGCGCTTTCGCTCACGATCGCCTCCACAACGCGTTTGCGGTCCAGGTCACCCATCGTCTTGCCGGCATCACTCATGCCGACGAGCGCCATCGTGTTCAGTCGCAGGAAGGCCCCGCCGTCCTCGAAGCGTATGGTGCGCGACACTGGCCTTGACTGGACGTCGTGGAAGCCGGCCTCCCGCAGGAGGGTCTCCAGCACGGACGTATCTCCAAAGCCGTACCGCTGGTCCGCGATGGTGCCCAGCTGCCGCTCGGCGACCCGGCGCAGCTCCCGAAAGAACGGGATTTCATCGTCGGTGCGCCATGTGGACACCGCCAGCCTGCCGCCATTCGCCAGCGCGTGGCGCATCTGCGCTGCCGCCGCGGCCTTATCGGGAAAGAACTGCAATCCTTGCTGGCAAACGACAACATCGAACTGCTCCGTCTCGTGCAGAGGCAGGGCGTTGGCGTTGCCTTCGCGCCAGTCGATGTCTGACGCAACGGTGCGCGCGACCGCCAGCATATCTGGACTGACATCGATGCCGACAACGTATCCGGCCTTACCGAGCCTTTCTCTTGCAACCCGAGCGACTATTCCTGTTCCGCAAGCGATGTCGAGGACACGATCACCTGGCGACAGCGCAATCTCCGCTAGGGTCATTTCCGCCCACGGCCGGAAAAGAGGACCGGCAAGCCAGCGCTCGTACATCTCGGGGAAGCTCGCCTGGTTCATCGCGTAGCTCGGAAGAGTCACGATTGCCTCCAATGTGTTGCGGCGGAGCCCGCCTTGACCTGATGCTGTTCCCATGACGCGTGCGATCCTCCAGTGCGATCGCGTCAGACGGTCGACGTACGCGGCGGCTTGCGCGCGGTGAGACTCGCATAGGCGATGTGGCCGAAGAAGGTTCCCGCTTCCACCCGGCGGCGGGCTTCCGCCTTGAGTGCGCCCGCCGTCTCCTGTCCGATCGCACCGGAGTGGTGCAGGATATCGGCGCCGCGATCGACCACCGACAGCATGTAGGCGCCTCCGGCCGTTTCCGAGAAGCCATGGCTGTGGAAAGCGATGGGATCGAACCCTGCCTGCCGGACAAGCCCGGAGAGGCGCCGCATCAGCCAGCGGTCGTTCACCGAATTGGCCATCATCGCAGCGACGCAGGCCTGCAATGGGTCGTGATCGCTGAGCGCCACGGTTGTGGTCGCGTAATCGCCGTCGAACACGGCCAGCCAGCCCGCCGGGCGGAGCACGCGACAGGCCTCCGAGAGCGCCCGCTGCGGACCCGGCACGTGGGAAAGCGTGGAATCGAAGACAACGACATCGAATTCACCGTCGCCGAAGGGAAGAGACCGGCCGTCGCTCTCCTTGAAGGTGACGTTGGCGAGACTGGAAGCCAGGCGTTCTGCCTCGCGGATAAGCGATGCAGCGGGATCCACGCCCACCACCGCCTCAACGTTGGACCAGCGTGCAAGCACGCGCGTCAGCACGCCCGTGCCGCAACCGACCTCCAGCACGCGGGCGCCCGCCGGAAACTGGATGCTGCCGAGAAAGGCGCGGCGCATCGCCTGCTGTTGCGGGTCCGCACCTCGTGCCTCGAGGACGCTCACAAGGCGCTCCTGTAGACGAGGATCTAGCTCGGCAATACTGGCCCACACATCGGGCATCCGATCATCCTACCGATGAAGGCTCCATGGGAGGGCACTTCCCCCGCCCCTGGGATTGCGGCGCAGCGTTCGATCTATTTCAGCTGCAGGACCACCGAACCGGATACGGGATCGGTTACGCCGAGACCGCCACCGAGATCTTCGAGCGTGTCGCGGAAGGAATCGAGAGTCGCGATCATGCTCGGCCGCGCCTTGGCCAGCGCGTCCATGTCGGTCCATTCGGCGATGATGCAAAACGTGCGCTCGCCGGTCTTGATCATGTTGGCATGCACGAGGCCGGGCCAGATGGCCTCGACCCTCTTGTGGGCATCGAGGAACTCCTGCTCGCGGCCTGGTTTGACGCGGAAGCGCACAACGTTGAACGCAGTCATGGTCGTTTCCTTTCAAAGGGCATGGTGGCCGCATGACCACCACGTCGTCGTCAACACACTGCGCAGAACTCACCGTTGTGCTGCCTCAGGCAGCCGGTCTGATGTTCTGGTTCACCCGGAACAGATTGCCCGGATCGTACTTCTTCTTCACGGTCGCCAGTCGCTCGTAGTTGTCGCCATAGGTCGCCTTGAGTCTGGCGTCGCCCTCGTCGTCCATCATGAAGTTCGGATAGGCGCCGCCGAGGTCAAAGGGATGCACTGCGTCCCAGTAGGCCTTGGTCCATTGCGTCACGGCTCCCTTCTTGTTGGGATCCGGATCGATGCCGGCAATGACCATCGACCAGGTGGCGTCGCGGCAGTTCCATGCCGTATCACTCTTGGCCAGCCGGTGAACGGCGCCGTCGATCGGATAAAGGTGCATGAGCGACAGCTCGCTCGGCGTGTTGGCGGCTTGTTCGAGATGGGCATCGATCGCCGCGTCGGGTAACGTTTTGACAAAGTCGCCGCGCCAATACCACTGCATGCCCTTCGGGTAGAGTCCGTCGAACATGCTCTGCACAGCGGGATAGGGCATGGTGCCCATCCAGTTGAAGAACGGTTCGGGTAGACCTCCGAGCAATGGCGCCAGCGCCTTTGTTCCATCCGCTTCCGATCCGTTGTAGCAGGACATGAGCAGGCAGATGTGCTTGCCCCAGATTTCCTGCGGGAAGGGCGCGCTGGAAGGAATTTTCTTCAGGCCAATGAAGGCCCCGAGGTCCTGTGGCGCCTTCGGGAGAAACGCCCGGTAGCGCTGCATGATGGCGCGCGCGTGCTTCTGGTCCCAAGCGATGGGGCCGGCGAACACCATCTTCACCGGGTGCAACTGGAAGAGGAAGCTGGTGACAACACCGAAGTTGCCGCCGCCGCCGCGCAGCGCCCACAGCAGGTCGGCGTTCTTCTCCTTGCTGGCGGTGACGAAGCTGCCGTCGGCCAGCACGACGTCGGCCTCGATGAGATTGTCGATGGTCAACCCGTATTTGCGTGACAGGTAGCCGTGCCCGCCGCTCAGCGTCAGGCCGGCGATGCCCGTGGTCGATATGATGCCCGCTGGGACGGCCAGGCCGAAAGCGTGGGTGGCATGATCCACATCGCCCTGCGTGCAACCGGCCCCAACACGGGCAGTCCGGGTCTCGGGGTCAACGCGGACACCTCGTATCGGCGATAGGTCGATGACCAGGCCCTTGTCCACACTGCCAAGGCCGGGTCCGTTGTGGCCGCCGCCCCGGATGGCGATGGGGAGGCCGTTGTCACGTCCGAAATTGACCGCAGTGATCACATCGGCGACGTCCACGCAGCGGGCGATCGCGAGCGGTCGCTTGTCGATCATGC
>JBAPMW010000587.1:0-1723 GCA_049278815.1 Hyphomicrobiaceae bacterium | reverse complement strand
CTCGTCTCGGGAGTACCCAAATCCAAAGCACTCTTGATGTACTACGCAGTGTATTGGAAGGGTCCAAGGTGGGTGGAGTTGATTGTCGGCCGGCCGTGTCCGACGGGTAGAGAGTGCATGCAGATGGTTCCGTCCGCGTTAAGGGTTCCCAATACGGAAGAGGCTAGGGGTAAAAAAGGCGAGCGGTTCCTGGTGCGAGGTGCTGGCTACAATGTACCGGAGTTTGGTCCAGAACTGAACGCAGTTGCTCGGCTGATCGAGGAAAAAGGAGGCAATATCAGTCTGAAAGAGTTGGAGGCTCGTGCCGATCTCAAAGAGCCCGGAGACTTTTTCGTGTCGCGACCGGATTACGTAGTTGTGGCGCCGGCTGTTGGGGTCGATAGGTAGTGTTGGGAGATTGCACCACCTATTTGCGTCCTGTGAGCTCGTGAGTCTGGACGGCTGAAAGTTGCGGCCAACAGCTGCGATAGAAGGCGGCCATAAAGCGGCCGTCTGACAGGAAGACATCGAAAGCGGACGCGGGCAAAGTGGCCCAAGCGTCAGCCCGGTCGGGATACTCTGCCTCTACCGCCGGAAACGCGCCGCGATCTCCGCCTCGAGTGCCACGCGCTCCGTCGTCCACGGCGCGGCCCTGGAGGCCATCAGGTTGGCCTGCGACTTGAGGATCACGCCGTCGTCGAGAACGCGGAGGCCGTTGGCCTCGAGCGTGGCGCCTGTCGTGGTGATATCGACGATCAGGTCGGCGAGGCCGGCGGCTGGCGTGCCCTCGGTGGCGCCCAGGCTCTCGACGATGCGGTAGCCGGAGACGCCCATGCGCGCGAAATAGCGGCGCGTCAGCCCCATGTACTTGGTGGCGACGCGCACGCGCCGGCCGTGCAGGCGGCGGAAGGCAACGGCCATCTGCTCCAGGTCGGCCATCCGGCGCACGTCGAGCCAGCAGTCGGGAACCGCCACCACCACATCGGCATGGCCGAAGTCCAGGGGGGTCAGAAAGCGCACCCGCTCGTCGGCATCGGCCATGGCCTCGCGGATCAGGTCCTCGCCAGTGACGCCCAGGTGGACCGCACCCGTCTTGAGGAGCTGGGCGATCTCGGCGGAGGAGACGAGGCTCACCTCCACGCCGGGCAGCCCGTCGATCCCGGCCTTGTAGCCGCGCGCGGCGCCTGCCGGCCTGGTGACGGTGAGCCCGACGCGGGCCAGCGCGGCGTTGCACTGCTCCAGCAGCCGGCCCTTGGAGGGCAGCGCCAGGACCAGCTTGCCGTTGCCGTTGCTGCCGGCATTCATCGCGCCGCCTCCTGCAGGGCGGCAAGCAGCCGCTCCGTGTGGATGGAGACGCCGACCGCCGGCACGCTCACCGGCGCGCCCACCTCGGCGAGCAGGTTGTCGTAGCGGCCCCCGCCGGCGACCGGGCTCCTGGGGCCGAGCGCCGGGGCGACCGCCTCGAACACGAAGCCCGTATAGTAGTCGAGGTTGCGGCCGAACTCGGCGGAGAACTGGGCCTCGGCCGTGCTCACGCCCGCCTGTTCGATGAGATCGAGGCGCCGCGCGAACGCGTCGAGCCCGGCGGAGAGATCGACGCCATGGCGGTGTGCGAGCTTCGCCACCTCATCGACAGCGGCGTGCGCCTGGGCCTTCACGGCGACGTAGCTCTCGATCAGCGCCGCGGCGTCGGCCGGCAGCGGGCGCGCCCGGCGGTCGGCCGCCTCGGCCAGCAGGCGCTGGG
>JBAPMW010000586.1:0-4235 GCA_049278815.1 Hyphomicrobiaceae bacterium | reverse complement strand
ATTCAAATGCGCTTGCGCAGCCAACGTTCCCTTGGCGTTTACGCGACCCCTCTGATAATGCGCGCACAGGCGGCAGCACGCTGCTCGGGGTCCGCCGCCTTTCGGCAATCCTCCAAATCGTCTGCCAGGGCAACTGAGACACCCATCAAGGCCACCATAACAACAAGCCCGAGCCGCATCATCGCAACGTCTCCCTATACGAAATCAAGCAAGCCAACTTCATCGACCCGTTCCGGCGGGCGGCCCGGGGCGAGGCGCCGCTGACGATCCGAGCCGAGCCTGAGCCTCACACGTTACCGCGTCCGCGTTAGATTGACACGCCTAACATTGCGCGTCAGGGTCCGGGCAGCGATTTGAGGTCGCGCCGGCGCCGGTAGGGTTGGGCGCTGCACAGCCGCGGCCAGAACTAGAGCAGAAACTCGCGGAGATGCCAGCGGTTTGACACGGAGAGCGGCCCCCTGTTGCTCTCTGAACTGGGTTCCCGCCTTCGCGGGGATGACGCCAGTTGAGAGCGCAAAACCTCACCACAGCGTCATCCCCGCGAAGGCGGGGACCCAGGACACCTCTCAACGCTGGGGGCGCTCGCAGTTGCGGGCACCACTTAAAACCACTGAGTGCAAGTGTTGGGCGATCCAGTGAACTCTGCTTAGACCGCTCGCGCCTACCCTGCCGCAAACATCTCCGCCACGCCCAGCTCGAGTCCCGGCGGCGACACCGCCAGGGCGCCGGCGGCGACAACCGATCGCAGAATCGTGCCGTCCGCCTGCCGGCTGTAGTGGACCACCGGCGGTCCTTCCGGATCGACGATCAGGTAGTGGTGCACGCTGGCCAAGCTGAAATAGCCGTCGCGCTTCACCGTGTCGTCGAGCTTGCGCGTCGAGGGCGAGGCCACCTCGACCACGATGACCGGGTTGGGGACCTCGAGGTCTTTCCTGGGCAGCTTCGGGCCGCAATAGACGAGGGCGTCGGGGACATGCATGACTTCGCGCGAGATGCGGACGCTGGCGCCGTCGGCCACCGCGTGGCAGGGCACGCCCGCCTTCCGGATCGCCCGCTGCAAGGCCAGGTACGCCGCGACCTTGACGTCGATATGACCCAGCTGCTCGGAAGGCATACGGTAGGGCACCCCGTTGTAGAGCTCCCAGCGGCCCTCCTGCCCCTCGGCCCAGGTCAGGAACTCGTCGACCGTCATTCTCCTCTGCACCAGCGTGCTCATGGTCCACTCTTTAGCACGTGTACCGCTTTTGTTCAACAGATCCGACATTCGGCCATCCACGATGGGCATCCGCCGGGCCAAGGGCGCTGGTAGCAAGCTGGGTAGAGGCGAAGCCGAAGACGGGCGATCTGTCCGCGAGGTGCCTCGTGTCCGGCCCCATCCCAGCGATCCCGCTACACCACCTTCGTCACCGCCAGGAAGCCCTCGCGCTGGGCGTTGGCGGCGGCGATGGCTTCGGGGGGGGCCATGACGACCACGTCGGCTCTGGCCGCGAGCGCGGTGAGCGCTTCGCCGAAGGCGCGGAAGTCCGCGGGCCGCGTGGCCAGGACCTCCTCGCGGAAGCGCTGCAGGCTGGCCTCGCTCTCATGGACGAGCCAGCGCTGCGTCGAGGTCAGGCCCTTGGCGTCGGGCAGCTGGTAGTCGTCGATCTGGCCGATGACGCCGATGATGCTCTTCTCCAGCTCGGCCTCGCTGACCTCTGTCTCGCGCAGGAAGGCCCCTGTCCGATCGTAGACGTCGAGCGTCTCCAAGAGGTTCGGATCGCGATAGGACGTGAACGTGAAGAGGCCGGCGTGGCGGTCGAGCGCACACGAGCCGCCGTAGGCGCCGCCTTGCACACGCACCTTGTTCCACAGCCACGTGGTGTTGAGGTAGTGCTGGATCACGGCCGCCGCCCCGTTGGGCTCGCCGCCGACCGCGCGCAAATCCCCGCCCTTGGCCACGAAATTGACCTTGGCGGGCAGCGTGAGCCCCTCCGAGCGCGGCCCCGAGACGGCCGGCCAGGTCGCCGACGTTGCCCGAGCATCCGGCAGCTGGCCCAGGAACGCCGCCAGACGCGGCTCGAAGCGGCGCCAATTCTGCGCATCGGTGGTGACGTTGCACACCATGGCACTGCGCTTGACCAGGGTATCGCGCACGCGCTGCAACGCCGTCTCGACGCCGCTCCAGTCGCCGGCCGCCTTGTCGAGCCCGCGCAGGAACATGAGGTAGCTGATGCCGCCCATCTGCTCGGTGGCCCACGCCGCCTCGCTTAAGCCCGCCTTGAGCCGCGACGCGGCGTAGCGGTGGCCCAGGTGGGGCAGCGACGATTCAAGCTGCGATTTCTCCTCCAGCACCAACTGGCGGATGCGCTCGCGGTTGTCGAGCCTGGCACGCAACAGCACGTCGGACAGGATCGCCAGCAGCTCGTCGATGCGGTCGGGCATGACCTTGGTGCGCAGGAACAGGCGGGCGGCGGCGGCCGGCCCGTCGGTCATGGTCGCCGTCCACGGCCGCGCGACGATGCCGCCGGTAAAGCGGCCGATGCGCTGGGAGAGCTGCACGAAGTCCTGGGTTGCAGCACCCGTCTCCAGGAGCGCGCGGCCGAACAGATCCGCGTAGGGGAGGAGATCGGCCGGCAGGGTGTGCAGATCCAGCCCCAGGTCGAGATAGACGATGCCGTTGGTGGGCTGCTCGTGGAACAGCACCCGGGTGCCGGCGCACAGGGTCTCCACGCGCGGGATCGGCTTGTTGCGGCGGGGCAGATCCGCGAGCGTCAGGCTCGGGATGGTGGCCAGCGCCTCGGGCGTGTCCGCCGTCTCCTGCGCCAGCCTGAGGGCGCGCGTGCTCTCCACCACGGCCTCCACCTCGGCGGGGCTCATGCGCGCCCGCGCCGCGGCGAGGCGGGCCTGCTCCTCCTCCGCCTCGCGCTGGGCCTGGGCGCTGTCGGGCGTGACGATGGCGGTGGTGCGGTGCGGGTTGGCGAGGAGGTGGCCCACGATCAGGCCCTCGAAGTAGCGTTCCCCGGCGGCCACCCGCGCCTTGATGCGGGCGAGCGGCGCCTCGAAGGCGAGGGGGCTCAGCGGGTCGCGGCCGTGCAGCCAGTAGGTGAGGGCATGCAGCATCAGGGCGAGCCCGCGCGGGAACGCGCCGGTGTTGCGCTCGCGCAGGCCGAACTCGACGGTGTTGAGGGAGGCCTCCACCGTCTGCCGGTCGATGCCCTCCCGGGCGAGGCGCCCCAGCGTGTCGAGGATGAGCGCCTCGATGCGGTCGGCATTGGCCGTCTCGATGCCGCGCATGCCGACCATCAACGCGGTCTGCCGCACCGCATCCTCGAAGGTGCCGCTCGCCTCCTCGCCGAGGCCCGAATCCATCAGCGCCTTGCGCAGCGGCGAGGCCGGCGTGCCGGAGAGGATGTGGTTGAGGAGGGCGAGCCCAAGATCCCGCTCCACGTCTCCGACCTCGGCGAGCATCCAGTTCACCGAGATCAGGGCCTTGGCGTCGTCCTCGCCCGCCGGGAAGGTCTCCACCAGCCGCTTGGGCGCCCTGAAGGGCGCTTGCAGGGCCACTGGCGGGCCGGCCTCGGAGCGCTCGAACTCGCTCAGGCAGCGGTCGATGAGGCGCAGGCGCTCGGCGGGGTCGTCGTTGCCGTAGAAGTAGATGCGCGCATTGGAGGGATGATAGTAGCGCCCGTGAAACGCCTTGAAATTGGCATAGCTGAGCTCCGGGATGTGGCGGGGGTCGCCGCCGGAATCGACGCCGTACTCGTTGCCGGGATAGAGCGACTCCCCCGCCAGCTTGAAAAGGAGCGCATCGGGCGAGGAGTAGGCGCCCTTCATCTCGTTGAACACCACGCCCTTGTAGGTCATGGGCGCGTCGGCGGCGTCGAGCTCGTAGTGCCAGCCCTCCTGCATCAGCACCTCGGCGCCGATGTGCGGGTGGAAGACCGCGTCGAGATAGACGTCGATTAGGTTGTAGAAGTCCTGCAGGTTCTGGCTGGCGGTGGGATAGACCGTCTTGTCCGGGTAGGTCATGGCGTTGAGGAAGGTGTTGAGCGATCCTTTCGCCAGCTGGATGAACGGGTCCTTGACCGGGTATTTCCGTGAGCCGCACAGCACGGAATGCTCCAGGATGTGGGGCAGCCCCGTGGAATCGGGCGGTGGCGTGCGGAAGGCGACGCCGAACACCTTGTTCTCGTCGTCGTTGGTGAGCGAGAGAAGATCGGCGCCGGTTTTCACGTGGCGATAGCGCCGCGCCCGGG
>JBAPMW010000585.1:0-9798 GCA_049278815.1 Hyphomicrobiaceae bacterium | reverse complement strand
GATCGTAGGGGCGCTGGGCCGCCGGAGGCCCCGGCGGCGGGCGGCGCGGGCGCATGCGCGGCCGGGGGGAGACGGGCTTTCCGGATGCCTTGGGGTTGACCATCGAGCCCTGAGTCTCGCACGGCCGGACAGGCACGGAGATTGCTGCCGCCCTCTGCAATCGAGAACATGGGCGACAAACAGGCGCAGCCCGCGCAGCTCCCCCCTTGGCAAGCGCATCAAACAGGACGACCGTCTGCTGCTGCCGCCGGGTAGCGGCGGGAAGAGAAAGAGAAATTGGGAGGCGGCATGAGGGTTCTTATCATCGGCGGGGCCGGCATGATCGGACGCAAGCTGGCCGAGCGGCTGGCGCGCGACGGTCAGCTGGGCGGGGAGGCAATTTCGGCTCTGACGCTCCATGACATCGTGCCAGCGGCCGTGCCCGGGGGTGCGAAGGTCCCGGTCAAGCTCGTGACGGGCGATCTGCCGGTACCTGGGGAGGCGGAGGGCCTGGTCGCCGATCGGCCCGATGTCGTCTTCCACCTGGCGGCCATCGTCTCAGGTGAAGCGGAGCAGGAGTTCGACAAGGGCTACCGCATCAACATGGACGGCACCCGCTCGCTCCTGGAGGCGGTGCGGACGGCGGGACACCGGTCGCGGGTGATCTTCGCCAGCTCCATCGCCGTATTCGGCGCGCCCTTCCCCGAGGCCATCGGCGATGAGTTCCTCTCGACGCCGCTCACGTCCTACGGAACGCAGAAGGCGATCTGCGAGCTGCTGGTCTCCGACTATACCCGCAAGGGCTTCCTGGACGGCATCAGCCTGCGGCTTCCCACCGTCTGCGTGCGGCCGGGCGCGCCCAATAAGGCGGCGTCGGGGTTCTTCTCCAGCATCATCCGCGAGCCGCTCGCCGGCCGCGAGGCGGTGCTGCCGGTGTCGGACAGCGTGATGCACTGGCATGCCTCGCCGCGCGCCGCGGTGGAGTTCCTGCGCCACGCCGCCACCATGGATACCGCCGCGGTGGGCACGCGTCGGGCGCTCACCATGCCGGGCCTTGCCGTGACCGTGGCCGAGCAGATCGCGGCACTCCGCAAGGTGGCGGGCGAGGCGACAGCGGCGCGCATCCGGCGCGAGCCGGACCCGTTCGTGGAAAAGATCGTCGCCGGATGGCCGCGCAAGTTCGACGCCAGGCGCGCGCTGGCCCTGGGCTTCAAGCCCGACGCCAGCTTCGAAGAGATCGTGCGCATCCACGTGGAGGACGAGCTGGGCGGGCGGATTGGGTGAGGGGACGGGTGTCAGACGCCGTTCGATGGCGGCTCGGGGCGCGCCCTCAGCGCCGGTCGAGGGGGTTGGCCGGTGCTGCCTCGAGCAGCGCCTGCGCCTTGGCGCAGTCCTTGGCGATCTGCTCCTTCAAGGCCTCGACGGAGGCGAATTTGAGGTCCTCGCGCACGAAGTCGACGAGCTCGACCGTGATCTGGCGACCGTAGAGGTCGCCATCGAAGCCGATCAGGAACACCTCCAGCATCGGCACGCCGTCGTCGAACGTCGGCCGGGTGCCCAGGTAGGCGGCCCCTGGGTAGACCTTCCCCTCGGCATGGACCCGCACCGCGTAGATGCCGTGCGCCAGTGCGGTGCCGCGGGCAAGGGCGATATTGGCGGTGGGAAAGCCCAGGCCGGTGCCGCGCTTGAAGCCGCCGATCACCTCGCCCGAGAGGCGCCACCAGCTCCCGAGCATGCGCGCCGCGCCCGCCACATCCCCCTGCGCCAGCTCGGCGCGGATGGCGTTGGAGGAGAACGCCTCGCCCTCCTCGCCCAGCTGCGCCACCACAGTTACGCCAAAGCCCAGCGCGCTGCCGGCGCGCCGCATCGTCTCGGGGTCGCCGGCCCGGGCCCTGCCGAAGCGGAAGTCGTAGCCGATCACCACGTGCCGGGCCGCCAGCGCGCCGACCAGGATGCGGGCGATGAAGGCATCCGGCGACAGGCCGGCCAGCGCCGCGTCAAAGGCGAGGACCACGGCGACATCGAGGCCGTGCTGCTCCAGCAACTCCAGCTTGCGCGCGAGCGGCGTCAGCCGGAAGTGGGGCTTGTCGGGCTGGAAGAGCTCGCGCGGATGCGGCTCGAACAGGATGACGCCCGTGGGGCCGCCGAGCGCCGCTGCACGCTCCTTCGCGGCCCGCAGCAGCGCCTGGTGCCCGCGATGCACCCCGTCGAAGTTGCCGATCGCATAGGCGCCGCCCCGTGCGCCCGGCGGCACGTCGCCGATTCCATTGAGGACGATCATTCAACGCTCAGATGCCAGGTTCTTGCCTGAAGGCTCTTTGACAGAACGGGTCCAACATTGGAAGCGGCCAGGTCCGACCGCCGTCGCCCCTGAAACCTGAAACGAGACCAACCGACTTGGTGCGAGAAAGCGACGAGTTGAGCCCGACAGACAGCCGCCGACCGGATCCCCCTCCCCCTTGTGGGGAGGGGCTAGGGGTGGGGGGACTCCCTCCCTCCGATGTTCTGCAATCCCCCCCACCCTGTCCCTCCCCCGCAAGGGGGGAGGGGACGCTGCGGCGCGCTCCGTTTCGTCGTCGAGGGTCGGCGAAGCCGGTGGGCGGCTGAAACCTGGCCCCTGAAGCCGAGATCCGGGCTCAATCCGCCACAATCGGCTTGAACTCATGCACCGGCGGCAGCACCGGCGTGCCGGGGAAGGCGCTGCCCTCCTCGAACCAGCTGCGGGGCGCGGGCGTGCCCCACAGGGTCTGGCGGCGCGGATCGCGCAGGGACCAGCGGATCGGCTCGAAGTCGGGGTCGACGGTGAGGTAGTCCGAGGCGTAGAGTTCGCAGCGGTGGCCGTCGGGGTCGCGCACGTAGAGGAAGAAGGCGTTGGCGATGCCGTGCCGGCCGGGGCCCCGCTCCATGTTGGCGAGGTGGCCGGTGGCGGCCATGACATCGCACAGGTGGACGACGTTGAGGACACCGGGCACCCAGTAGGCGAAATGATGCAGGCGCGGGCCGCGGCCGCTCGTGAAGGCCACGTCGTGGACGCCGCCCTTGCGGTGCAGCCAGGCCGCCGCGATCCTGGGCTCCGGCTCGTCGCTCTCGGCGTACTCGGTGAGGCGGAAGCCGAGGGCGGCGTAGAAGTCAATCGACGCCTGCACATCGCGGGCGAACAGGTTGAAGTGGTCGATGCGCTGCGGCTGGCAGCCGCAATAGCGGCCGTAGTGTTGCAGGATGCGCTCGCGGCTCTCCATCTTGAAGTAGAGCTCCAGCGCATTTCCTTGGGCGTCGGCCGCGTGCAGCGTCCGGCCCTGGTAGGGCGTCTCCACGAACGCGGCCGGCAACTGGCGCTCCTTGAAGAAGGCGCAGGCGCGGTCGAGGTCCTCCTCGCTCCCCACCTTGAAGCCCAGCCGCTCCGCGGCCGGCTCCTGCCCCCGCTTCAGCACCAGCGAGTGGTGGTTCCGCTCCTCCATGGCGCGGAGGTAGAGCGCATCCTTGCCCGCATCCTCCACCTGCAGGCCGACGATGCCCTCGTAGAAACGCCGGCTCGCCTCCAGGTCGCGCGCCGTGAGGACGACATGGCTGCAGCGCACGATATTGAAGGGTGGATTGAAGACGTGCTGCGGTACCGGCATAGTGCTTCCCTCTTGAAGCAGCAGGATTCACGGCTTTGGCAGGAGTGACAAGGGTCAGCGTCATTCCGTTCGCCGCCGATACCATCGCGTCAGCACCTCCATGCCCAGGCACGATACCAGCCCCGCACCGAGCAGGACGGCCTCACCGGCCCCGTAGCCCCAGCGCTCCACCACCAGGGCGAAGGCGGCAGGGGCAAGGGCGGCCAGCACCAGGTAGGGTGTCGCCAGGATACCCAGAATCTCGCCGTAGCCCTTGGCGCCGAACAGGGCGAGCGGCACGGCGCCGCGCACGATGGTGACGAGGCCGTTGGAGACCCCGAACAGCAGCGTGAAGGCGAGTGCGGTCCAGTAGTCGGCGCCGCCCAGCATCAGCACGGCGAACGCCAGCGGCATGAGGCCGACGGAGACGCGGCCCACGTCGAGCGGGTGCCACCTGCGGGCGAGCGTCAGGTCCCAGATGCGCCCCACCACCTGCGCCACGCCCTTGAACGAGGCCATCACCACCGCCGTTACCGCCAGAAGGCCCGCCGCCTCCAGGATCGGCACGAGGTGCACGGCCATGGCTCCCATCACCACCGCGCTCGCCGCGGCCACTGCGCCGAACAGCACCATGGCGATGGTGCGCGTGGCCCCCTCGAGCGGACGCCCGGCGTGCTGGATCGCGCCGTTGCCTGCCGCCTGCGCGTATTCCGCCTGCTCGGCCGTCTCGCGCCGCGCAAGCCCGAAGATGTGCAGCGGCAGGCAGACGAGGAGATTGATGGCGGCGAACACCAGGAGCGTCGTGCGCCAGCCGTAGGCGCTGTTCAACGCATGGCCGATGGGCCAGAACACGGTGGAGGCGAGACCGCCGAGCAGGGTGAGATACGAGATGGCCCGCCGCCCGCGCGACGGCGTCACCTGCACCAGGGCGGCGAACGCCGCATCGTAGAGCGTGAGCCGCATGGCGAGGCCCAGGAAGGCCCAGACGCCCAGGTAGCTCATGGGATCGCGCACCTGCGACAGCGCCACGAGACCCACTGTCACCAGCACTGTGCCCAGCGACATGGCGAGGCGGCCGCCGCGGCGGTCGAGGAAGCGGCCCACGCCGGCCGAGACCGCGCCCGAGACCAGGAGGCCCACGGTGAGCCCACCGAACACCAGGGTCTGGCTCCAGCCGGTGTCGGCGGCGATCGGCTTGCCAAGCACGCCGAGGGCGTAGAGCGTGGTGCCCCAGGAGATGATCTGGGTGAACCCCAGGCTGACGATGGCGGCCGTGGCGGGGTGCCTCAGGAAGCTGCCGAGCGCTGTGGAGTCGATGGGCTTGTGTCGTTCCTGCATGGCTCCCGGCATTCCCAACCTCCCACCCGTAGGATGCAATCGTGCGCGAGCCGCGACTGCACCGAGCTCCGGTGCGATGCCGCTGCGCCGCATCGCACCCTACGAGGTGAGTCCAGGTTAGCGTGCGCCACCGCCTGGCGCATCTTGTCCTCTGGACGCGGGAGCCATGCGATCCGATATTGCTCAAGGTCAGGAGGGCAAGCGCCCAGGGGACCGATGAACGACCGCCGGGACGACGAGGAGAACCGCCTCTCAGCCAGGGCCGCGCGCTACGTGCGCGTCGGCACCAACGTGGGGGCCGTGGCGGCGCGCGTGGCCGGACAGCGCCTGTTCGGGCGCGACGGCGACGACGCGGCCAACGCGGCAGCCCTTGCCGCGGCGCTGGGCGGCCTCAAGGGGCCGATCATGAAGGTGGCGCAGATGCTGGCCACCATCCCGGAGGCGCTCCCCGCCGAGTACGCCCAGGCGCTGTCCCAGCTGCAGTCCCAGGCCCCGCCGATGGGTCCAGCCTTCGTGCGCCGGCGCATGCAGGCGGAGCTGGGGGCCGACTGGGCGCAGCGCTTCAAGAGCTTCGAGCCGCAGCCCGCCGCCTCGGCCTCGCTGGGCCAGGTCCACCGCGCGGTGGCCCACGACGGCGCCCTGCTGGCCTGCAAGCTGCAGTACCCCGACATGCAGTCGGCCGTGGAGGCGGACCTCAACCAGCTCAAAATCGTGTTCGCCCTGCACGCACGCATGAATCCGGCAATCGAGACCGCGGAGATGCTGAAGGAGGTCGCGGCACGCCTGCGCGAGGAGCTGAACTACGACCTGGAAGCGCGCCACATGGCGCTCTATGCCTCGATCTTCAAGGACGAGCCGCGCATCCGCGTGCCCGAGTGGCGGCCCGAGCTATCGACCAAGCGCCTGCTCGCCATGACGTGGCTGGAGGGCCGCCGCCTGCTCGACTACAAGACGGCACCCCTGGAGGCCCGCAACGCCATCGCCAAGGCGCTGTTCAAGGCGTGGTGGTTCCCGTTCTCCCACTACGGTGTGATCCACGGCGACCCGCACCTCGGCAACTACACCATCTTCGAGGACCAAGGGACGCCCGCCGGCATCAACCTCTTGGACTATGGCTGCATCCGCACCTTCCGGCCGCCGTTCGTGCAGGGCGTGATCGACCTCTACACCGGCCTCCTGCAAGGCAGGCGCGAGCTGGTGGTGCAGGCCTACGAGACCTGGGGTTTCAAGGGCCTCTCCAACGACCTGATCGACACCCTCAACATCTGGGCGCGCTTCATCTACGGGCCCCTGCTCGACGACCGCGAGCGCGAGATCGCCGAAGGCACCACCCCCGGCCAGTACGGCCGCAAGGAGGCCTTCACGGTGCACAAGCTGCTGCAGGAGAAGGGCCCCGTGAAGGTGCCGCGCGAGTTCGTCTTCATGGACCGCGCCGCCATCGGTCTTGGCGGCGTGTTCCTGCACCTCGCCGCCCGGCTCAACTGGCACGACATGTTCAACGACACCATCGAGGGCTTCGTCCTCGGCGAGGTGGCCGAGCGGCAGCAGACGGCGCTCACCGCCGCCGGCGTGCCGCTGCCGGAGAGCGGGCAAGAGGCGTAGGTGGCGCCGGCGAAGGCCAAGTAGAGGCCGAGCGAGGACCCAAGACGATTGGTCATTTGCCCGCCATGTTGGGTCTGCCCCCGGCGTCGCCGGGGTCGACCCAACATTTCGCGGAGCCTGCGACATCCCTTCTCCGCTCTATCAGTCGTCGCGACACCTGAGCGAGGAGGCCTTGTTGTTGTCCATGCCGACAGCCTCTATGTCGGGATAAAGGCCAGGCCCCAGTCTCTTGGACTTGTCCCCGTTGTAATCCCTGCCCCTGTAAAGTCTCCATCTCCCCTTCACGATGACAAACGATGAGAGCTTGTTGTTGAAGTCGTGCCTCTCGAGGTCGGGGACGTCTGTGAAGATGACTCGGAAGCCGTCCTGGCCAGGCTCGAAGTTCTTCTTGCCGTACAAGACAATGTGGCAACCAGGCTCCTCCGCGGCGGCTTTGCTCCAATGCGCGAATCCACCGACGCACAAGGATGCCCCGAGCAGTGATGTCAGCAAACGCATGACACTGTTCCTCTGTTACAAGCGTCAACATGCTCTGAATACATAGCGCGCGCTTGGGTGAGGCGCCTCCTTCGTTTGAAGGAGGGCGCGCGGATCGCTCCTGAGGGAGCGGAGGAGCATCCAAAGCCGCCCTACGCCGACGTCTGCTTCCTGAACGCGGCCGAGGCCGCCAACCCTGCACCCACCGCGATGGCGACGGTCGCAAGCCCGTAGAGCGTGGGCAGGCGGTAGGCGAAGGCGTGGAGGTAGAATTCGAGGCCCTCGCGGCCCAGCGTGTGGCGCACGGAGACCTTGGCCAGGAGCTTCTCCTCGCGGAAGAGATAGGCGTGGGTGACGAACGGCCCGACCGTGACGTTGGCCGGCAGCACGATGCTGGCGCGGAACAGGCTCTTGCCGGTGAAGGCGGCGTTGAAAGGGTTCTCCGAATAGAGGCGGGCCTTGCGCTTCAGGCGCACCACGGCGTCGCGGTACTGCTTGATGTCCTCGTTGGACAGCGGCAGGCTCTGGCCGACGGCCGGCGTGAACTTGAGGTGCTTGAGGCCGATGCCGTGCAGCTGCCTGGACTCCTCGCTGGCGATCTCGTCGATGGGGCGATTGGAGGCGACGGCGTAGTAGCTCGGCACGTTGTCGAAGATGACGGAGTTGGTGTTGAGCCACAGGCCCGCGACGTTGCTCTTGCGGCGAACAACCGTGCGGCTCGGCACGCCCTCGACCACGATGATCAAGTCGTAGTAGCCGGATTCGGCGCTCGGCTGCTGGCTGCCGTCCACGGCGCCGAACACCACGATCTCCGTGCCGCTGAAATTGGCCGTGACGGCGATATTGCGCGCGGAGACGTCGGCTTCCAGCGACTCCTTGGCGCCCGGATGCTGCTCGCGCGTGACCTTCAGCTTGCGGCTGCCCGGCGCCTCCTGGGCGACGGGAGGAGGCGGCGACGCCTTGCCCTTCTGGGCGAGGCCCTCCTCGATGCCCGGCGCCCCGAGGCCGACAGCCAGCACGCCCAGAAAGGCGACGATCGCCCGGTGCCGGTAGAGCCAACGCATACTATTGCTCTCGCCCTGCCCCTGCTTGCCCGGCGATAGGGTATCATGTGCCGGCGAAATGCAAGCCCACAAGGCAGTAAGGGAATAGGGCACCGTTCATTGCCCTACTGCCCTGTTGCGGCCGCGACCACGTAGGTCTGGTACAGGTAGTAGGTGGCCGCAAGGACCGCGCCCGCCACGAGCAGGACGCTGAGGCCCGCGCGCTTGATGGTGCCATGCCGCGGCGCCTCGATGGCGCCTGCCGGCACGTGGGAAGCGTCGCGGCCGTTGCCATTGGATTGCCGTAGCTTGGCGCGCAGCGCCATGATGCGCAGAGCGCCGGCGGTCAGCCTGGCTCCGGTCGGTCTGCCGCCCTCGCCGCCGGCGTCCGGCGACCAGTCCAGGGGGGCCTGCTGCGCTTTCGCTTCTGCCGCGGGGAGGGAGGACGCGGCGGGCTGCACTCCAGCGAAGAGTCTGGGCGCGTAGTCGGCGGCGTCCAGTGCGGAATGGTAGAGCGAGTGCGTGCGCCCGTTTCCGGCGTGAAGGAGTGCCCCGTTTGCGCCTGCAACCTGGTGCAACTCCGTGCCGGTCAACGGCGGCACCGTCAGGTCGGGTGCCGGCTTGGAAGCCTCCATGGCGTCGACGGTCTCGCCCAGCCGGCCGACGGCCTCCTCGATGTGTTGCAGGGCGCTCGCCGTCCGCTGCTCGCCCTCCCGCCACTCGGCGATGCAGTCGCGCATGAGCTTCTCCAGCCCGCTGGCACGCTGCGCGCCCGCCTCATCGAGCTTGCGCGCGAGCGCGCGCACCTCGTCGTCGAGAGCGCCGATGCGGTCCAGCCGGTCGCGAGCCTGCTCCAGTTGCGCGGCGAGCTCCAGCACCCGCGCTTCGATGGCGCGCAGCCCGTCGAGATCCGTCCGCTGGGCGACGCGGCCGAGGGTTGCGTCGAAGCGCTGCTCGATGGTGTCGAGCCGGCCGGACAGGGCCGCGAGCGTCGGCTCCGGGCTGGCCTGCGCCAGGGCATCGTGCAGCCGCTGCGCCATGCGGGAGAGATGCGCCTCCAGCCAGGCCCGGTCGACGCTCTCCGCCGCCTCGGGCTCGCTGTCCACGGTTTGCCGGAGCGAAGGACGCACGCGGTTGCCGGCGGCCGGGCGCGACAGCCGGCCCTCCTCGGATTCGCAGAGGCACATGAGCGCCTCGGCCGCCCCGTCGTCCCAGGGCGCATCGGGGTCGAAAGGCTGTGCGACCTCCCACAGGGCGTCGTCGTATGTGCGGGCCGCAGGGCGGCGCCGGTGATCGGCCCTGAGCTCGGAGCGATCGGAGGAGAGCATTGGGTTCCCTGCGGTCTGTGACGCATGCGATGGGGGTGCGCCAGACGCCGTCGATGGCAGCGGAAGCCTCCGAGATCGGCCGGTGCAATGCCGGCAAACACCAGAACGCTCCGCGCGCGGCGCTGGCGTAGACCAAGGTACCATTCCACCCGCTTGTAAAGTTTTAGTTAAGATACAGCAGGTTAGCCGAACTAAGCAAGAAAATCCGTAAGCTGCGTCTCAGATGCGTCTGGCAACGTTGCGCGATGGTGCGCCGGTGTCTTGAGCTGCAGGCGGCGAAACTGACACCGATGAGAGCGTCTCGTGCTGCACCAAGCCCACCATCTCATCCGGGCTGAGTCCAGAGGGCCCGGCTTCACCGACCTCCCCGCGCGGTCGCCGAGCGGCTAGCTAAGCTAAAGCAAAGTTTCTTGGCGACGCCAACAGATGGCT
>JBAPMW010000584.1:0-7969 GCA_049278815.1 Hyphomicrobiaceae bacterium | reverse complement strand
CGCTGGGCGGGTCGCCGATCCAGGCGACGGGCGCGCCCAGCATGCTCTCGATGTCTTTGAGCTGCCTGATGTCGTCAACGGTGACGATCGTCAGCGAGCGGCCTTCCTTGCCGGCCCGGCCGGTGCGGCCGATGCGGTGCACATAGTCGTCCGCCTGCCAGGGCACGTCGAAATTGAAGATGTGGCTCACATCGGGGATGTCGAGGCCGCGCGCGGCCACGTCGCTGGCCGCCAGCAGCGTGATGCGGCCCTCGCGGAACGCATCGAGCGTGGCCGTGCGGCTCATCTGGTCCATGTCGCCGTGCAGGGCGCCCGCATTGAACCCGTGCTTCTGCAGCGACTTCAGGAGGATCGCCACGTCGCGCTTGCGGTTGCAGAAGATGATGGCGTTCTTGACCTGCTCGGTGTGGATCAGGTCCCGCAGCATCTCGCGCTTCTCCCAGTCCTCGGTGGAGGGGCAATAGCGGAACAGCTGGGTGATGTTCTCGGCGGCGGTGGCGGGCGGCGCCACCTCGACGCGCACAGGGTCTTTCAGGAAGGTATTCACCAGGCGCTGGATCTCGGGCGGCATGGTGGCCGAGAAGAACAGGGTCTGGCGGTTGGGCGGCAGCAGCTTGCAGATCTTCTCGATGTCGGGGATGAACCCCATGTCGAGCATGCGGTCGGCTTCGTCGATCACCAGGATCTCGACGCCGGTGAGCAAGAGCTTGCCGCGCTGGAAGTGGTCGAGCATCCGGCCGGGCGTGGCGATCAGCACGTCGGCGCCGCGGTCGAGCTTCTTGAGCTGGTCGTCGAACGAGACGCCGCCGATCAACAGGGCCACCGTCAGACGGTGATTGACACCGTACTTCTCGAAGCTCTGGGCCACCTGGGCGGCGAGCTCGCGCGTTGGGGCCAGAATGAGCGAGCGCGGCATGCGGGCGCGGGCTCTGCCGACCTCCAGGCGCGCCAGCATCGGCAGCACGAAGCCTGCCGTCTTGCCGGTGCCGGTCTGGGCGATGCCCAGCACGTCGCGCCCGGTGACGGCAACGGGGATGGCCTGGGATTGGATAGGGGTAGGCTGCGTGTAGCCGGCAGCCGCGATGGCCGCCTGCACTTTTGCGCTGAGCCCAAGCTCAGCGAAGGTGGAAGGTTCCAAAAGAAGGACTCTCCGTCTCTCGTTAGGTCGTCGGCACGCGCGCAAACCCGCCAGGGCAGCGTGTTGAACCGACATCGGAGAGCGCAGGGGGACTTGCCAACAAAGGGCCTAACGGGAAAGGCTCGAAGATGGGGAAACTGGATATAAAAGCGTATCCCCTGCGCCCGTTACCCCCGCTACATGGCACCGTTCGCGTGGAATTGCAAGGAAGGCCGATGCGATGGCGGTGCGATGGCGGGAAAAATGCGCCGCCGGGCAAAAATGCCGCGCTCCCCGGGGCTTGGTCGTGGGCTTGCGTCGTGGCTTAGGGGTACCGGTTGCGCCGATGCTGGCGTTTTGCCGCTTGCGCGGCGCGCGGTCGCACGGCGAAGGTAGGGTGAACGGCGAGCAGGCAGCCGGAGGAGGTGCGACATGACGGCTAAGACCAAACTGGTCCTGGTGCCGGGCCTCCTGTGCACGGCGGCGCTGTGGGCGCCGCAGATCGCGGCACTCGCCGATATGGCCGACTGCACGGTTGCCGATCACACGCGCCACGACGCCATGGCCGGCATCGCCAGCTCGATCCTGGCGACGGCGCCGGAGCGCTTCGCCCTCGCCGGCCTCTCGATGGGTGGCTACATCGCCTACGAGATCGTGCGCCAGGCCCCCGAGCGCGTCGAGCGGCTGGCGCTGCTCGATACCGGCTATCGCGCCGATACGCCCGAGCGCACCGCCGGGCGGCGAGACCTCGTCGCCAACGCGGAGCGCGAGGGCGTGCGGCGAGCGCAGGAGCTGCTGATGCCGGTGCTCATCCACCCGTCGCGGTTTGGTGAAAGGCCGCTGGTCGAATCCATCCTGCAGATGGCGGTCGATACCGGCGTGGCGGCCTTCAAGCGCCAGGAGGCCGCCCTCATCGGTCGGCCGGACAACCGCCCGCTGCTGGCGAGCATCCGTTGTCCGACGCTCGTTCTGGTGGGAAGGGAGGATTTGCTCACACCGGTTGACCAGCACCGCGAGATCGCCGACGCAATTCCCGGCGCTAGGCTGGAGATCATCCCGGACTGCGGGCATCTCTCCACCCTGGAGCAGCCCGAGGCCGTCAATCGCGCGCTACGGGCCTGGTTGAGGCAGTAAGGCAGCAAGGCAGCAAGGCAGCAAGGCAGAGACGCCACTTAGTGCCCTACTGCCCTATTGCCTTGCCTCCCTCACTCCTCCTGCACCCATCGCGCCAACGCCCCGCCGACCACGCCGCCCAGGATTGGCGCCACCCAGAACAGCCAGACTTGTCCCAGTGCCGTCCTGCCTGCGAACAGGGCGCTACCGAGGCTGCGGGCGGGGTTGACCGAGGCGTTGGAGAGGGGGATGGCCATCACATAAATGGCAGCGAGCGTCGCTCCCAGCGCGATCGGTGCGAACCCTGCCGGGGCGCGGCGATTGGTGGCGCCCACGGCGACGAACACCAGAAAGGCGGTCAGAACGGTCTCGACCACAAAGACCGGGAGCATGCCGGCCTGGGTCGGCGACAGGGCGCCGTAGCCGTTGGCGGCGAACGCGGGCGGGGCGCGGCCGATGAGCCAATATACGCCGCACGCGGCCACGGCGCCGGCGCACTGGGCCGCGATGTAGCCCACGGCCGTGCCGGCGGCCACCCGCCCCCCGGCGATCAGCCCCAGCGTCACGGCCGGGTTGAGATGGGCGCCGGAGACGGTGCCGGAGACGTTGCCTGAGACGTGGCCGACGGCGAGTGCGAGCGCCATCGCCGTGAAGCCGACAGTGAGAGCTATCCCTAAGAGGTTGGCGCCGCCGGGCGTTTCCAAGGACGGCGTTCCGAAGGCGTAGAACGCCCCCAGCACGGCGGCCATGAGCATGAAGGTGCCGACGAGCTCGGCCGCCAGCGCGCGTTGGTTCATGACATGCCCCCCAAGGCTCAAGCCGTGTGATAGAGTGCGACCTTAACCATCCACCAAACCTGCCGCCTGTCCTGAGGGCCAAGTGTAGAGCTATGCTGGCGGAGCGGGAGGTGGTCCGCACGATTTTGTGGCGGCGTGGCAGCGGAGCACGGACGAATCGCGGCGGAGAGCCCGCGGCGGGGCGTGCCGCATCTCCGGGAGCACTGGGAGCACAGGATGGCCGGTCGAGCCAATACCGATGGCGGCAAGCGCCGCAAGCTGGAGGCCGAGCTGGACAGGGCGCTGGCGCAGACCTTTCCGGCCAGCGATCCCTACTCGGTTGGACAATCCACATCCACCGAGCCGCCGTCGCGCCCGGTCGACCGCCAGGCGCCCGAGCTGCCCCCCGAATCGGCCCCCGAATCGACCAGGGCACCGCCGCGCCGGAAGAGGCACCGGCCCGCCCACTGACCGCGCCGGACGCGATCAGCGGTCGATGGGGATGCGCTGGCGGCGCACGTAGGCGACGAAGGCGTCGCGCAGGTCGTCGTTGAGGGCGAGCCTGTCGGCCTGCGTGACCTTGCCGTCGGCCTCCGTCAGCGACACGTTGCCCCTGGCGAGCAGCTTGCGGCTGTCGCGGTCGTAGGCGATCTCGTCGGCCACGAGGATCTCGCCGTAGTAGCGGATCTCGACATTGCCGCGTGCCACCACCTGCCGGTTCCAGGTGTCGTCGACCAACTCCTCCATGGAGATCTCGAGCATGCTGCCCTGGGCGTGGGCCGGCGGCTGAGCAGGAAGGTGCAGGGCAAGCGCGAGGAGAAGGGAAAGCGCAGCGAGCACACCTGATCGAGCGGGGATCATCTTGAGTTGTGTCTCACGAGCAAAGCGAAGGGGACCTGGATGGACTTTCCGGGCGCACTTGGACAGGAGCTTGAAACGCAGACGCCGACAACTACGCTGGCGGTGGGCGGTGTCAAGAACGCCCCGCAGGCGGTCAGGACATCTGCACGAAAAAATGGCTTGAGCGCCCAATTGCCAGTCCTTGATCGCGACGGCAAGTCCGGAGCGACGAGGTTGTGCGACAGCACGAACGCGTTGCGGAGCTCCTTGGTTGGTCGCCCTGATTTTGGCAGGGAGCTGTGCCCGAGGCGCATGCGGAGGGCGGCGGGTCTGCGCCGCCGGACGATGAAGAGGACAGGGAGGAATCCGTGAGGCCGGCCGGAAGAGGGGAGCTGGAGTCGCTCTATTTTCGCTATCCCATCTTCGAGCCGAGGGCGGTCCCTGAGCTTGCCGGCCGGCGCATGCGCCACCCCGTGGCCATTGTCGGTGCCGGCCCGATCGGTATGACGGCCGCTCTGATGCTGGCGCGGTACGGCGTCCGCAGCGTCCTCATAGAGGTCAAGCGCACCTTCAACGACGGCAGCCGGGCGATCTGCATCGCCCGCGCCAGCTTCCAGATCCTCCAGCAGATCGGCGCCGTCGAGCCGTTCCTGGCCAAGGCGCTCGGCTGGCGGCGCGGGCGCAGCTTCTACCGGGGCAGGGAGGTGCTCTGTTTCGAGATGGCGCACTCGGAGCATGAGAAATACCTGCCGATGCATAACATCCAGCAGCAGTACATCGAGCAGTATCTCTGGGAGGCCATCGCCCGCAGCGAGCTGATCGACATGCGCTGGGGAAGCGAGGTCACGGGCGTGCGCCAGGATGACGACGGCGTCGCCCTGTCGGTCGATACGGCGTTCGGGAGCTATGCATTGAGTGCGGATTATGTGCTCGCCGCCGACGGCGCCCGCAGCGCTGTCCATGACCCGGATGGGGCAGTTGCGAGGTTATTCGGGGCAGAGCCGGGCACCGTCTACCTGCTGCGGCCCGACCTGCATATCGCCGGTCGCTGGAAGGCGTTTGCTTCGAGCGAGGTCGTCGCGCAACTCGAAGCCGGATTGGGATGGAGCGCACCATGATGACCTTTGAGCACCTGGAGCGCGTGTATGAGGGCTTGGCCAAGGCCATCGACCGTGCCGGGCCGGCCGATGAGGCGCTTCTCCTCACCAGGCTCGCCCTCCTGCTGGCTGAGCGGCTCGGCGACATCGATGCTGTCGAGGCGTGCATTGCCGCTGCATTGGAGGGTGAGCCGCGCGATGCGGACGTAGGGCGGATCAGCGAAGCGTAATCCGCCGTTTTGCACCCGAAAAGGCGGATTACGAGCTTCGCCCTAACCCGCCCTGCGGATGCTAGTCTAGGTGACGTTTCAAGCTGACACGCTGCGACTACGCATCATTCGTGCCCGGATGTCGCGCCGCGTGATTTGGCGGAACTCCTGCGTTGGCACGTGCGTTCGCCCATTAACCACGCTGGCCGCAGCTGTCAACGACGCGCCGACTTGGCGCGCCGCGGAGAGGAAATGCGCGCCAGCGAGAAGCAAGGAGATCGAACGATGAGGTATGCCAATTCCCTCGCCGTGGCGATAGCTGCCATGGCAATGCCCTTCCTGTCGGCACCGGGTCAGGCCGCGCCAATGAGCGACATTGCGGGAGGCGTCAAGACCGCAGCAGGCCATAGCACGGCAATCGAGCAGGTGCGCCACCGGTGCTATCGGCACCGCGGCCATTGGCATTGCCCGCGGCACCGCTACTACCGCGACTACGGTCCGGGCATTCACTTCTACCTCGGGCCGCGGCGGCACCACTATCGTCGGTACGATCGGGGTCATCGGTCTTACCGCCACGGGCGCCACCGGCGGCACTAGGCTCATGCCACGGCGCGCTGCGCTCCCCAGGGAGCGCAGCTGCCCGTTGAGCCGGTTGTGCGTCGGATGGCAATGGTCATGAGGCAAGCGGCGTGCGGCGGCGCTCGGCGACCTCGCGGGTCCACAGCTCCCAGGGCCGATGCACCTGCCCCTCGGTCGATGCGGCGCAGGCGGCAGCCTCCTCGGCGGTGAGGGGCGTGATCGGACCATGGCGCATGGCTTCGGATTGGTAGCGCGCATTCAGCTCGGCATAGACGGCGCGATAGACGGCGAGGCGCACCGACGGGGCCGTCACCGTTGACCCGTGCCCGCGCATGAGCACGATGTTGGCTGCGCCCAGCGATTTGGCGAGAGCCCGGCCCAGCTCCGGCGTACGGATCAGCAGGTCCGTTGCCGGGCCGCCGGCATCGCGGATCTCGAACAGGGGGGCCTCGGTGCCGATGAAGCCCGCCATGTGCAACACCGCGCGCAGGCGCTGCTCCACCGAGATGGAGAGGGGCACGATGGAATGGGAGTGGCTGTGCACGACGGCCATCACGTCGGGACGCGCCGCGTAGATCTCGCCGTGAATGAACCGCTCCAGGTACGGCCGCGGACCTTGGCGGTCGACGGGCGAGCCGTCGAGATGGAACTCGAGGATATCGCAGGCCGTCACGCTGCCCGGCGCCATGTTGCGTGCCAGCAGGAAGCGGTCGGGATGCTTGTCGTGCCGGGCGCTGATGTGGCCGAAGGCGTCCACGACGCCGTGATCGTAGAGGATGTGATTGGCCACGACCAGATCGCTGATCAAGGCAGGATCGGCGCTCATGCAACCCTCTCAATTTGCCGTTGGCACGATGCCAACCACTCTGGCGATCTCGGCGCTGCGGGTCGCCTCTGCCACCAGGAAGCTCGCGAACGCCTGGGCGGTCTCGATCACCGGCTCCGCACCGAGCGCCGCCAGCCTGTGGGTCAGCTCGGGGTGCTTAGAGGCCGCTTGCACGGCGGCGTTGAACTCCGTCACCAGCTGAGGCGCCATGCCCTTCGGGCCCCACAGCGCATACCAGAGCATGAAGGTGAGGCCCGGGAACCCGGCCTCGGCGATGGTCGGCACCGCCCGCAGTTGCGCGGCACGCCGCTCGGACATCACGGCGAAGGCGCGCAGGCCGCCCGCCTCGATCTGCTTGAGCGCGCTGCCGAGCGGGGCGACCATGAGCGTCGTCTGGCCTCCCAGGACATCGGTGAGCGCCGGTGCCGTGCCGCGGTAGGTGACGATAACTGCCTTGACGCCGATGCTGTTGTTGAAGCTCGCGGTGGCGAGGTGCCCCATCGAGCCGAGGCCCGAGTTCGAGTAGGTGTGCTTGTCCGGGTTGGCCTTCATCTCGGCGGCGAGCGCCGCAAGATCGCCGGGCGTCTTGGCCGGATGGCCGACGAGCACCAGGGGAGAGGTGGCCAGCCGCGAGATGGGCGAGAAGTCCGCGACCGGGTCGTAGGAGACCCGCCTCATGACGTGCTTCGCCATGAGGTGGATGTCGGCGTTGGTGAGCAGCGTAGCGCCGTCGGGCGCCGCCCGCGCGACCTCGGCGGCCCCCAGCGTGTTGCTGGCACCCGGGCGGTTCTCCACGATCCAGCTTTGGCCGAGCGTGTCCTTCATGCGGTCGGCAAACAGCCGGCCGATGACATCGATATTGCCACCGGCTGCCGCGGGAACGACCAGGCGCACGTTGCGGCTCTGCTGGGCGAATGCCGCCCCTGACAACGGTGCCAATCCCAGCCCGGCGAGCCCGAGCAGAGTCCTGCGGCGCGTGAGCATGGCGGTCCCTCCAACGTTTTTTGTCCCACTATAACGCGAGACGCGAGGGGCGTTGTCAACGAGCCGGACGCGGGCGGCGGGCCGTCGGAAGCAACAAGCGGCAGCGCGTTGCACTGGTCCACCGCACGGCACATGCGACGCAGGTATCGTCACGCCTCGGTTTTCGAAGCCCCCTCGCGCCGATCGCTACTTCTTCAACCGCACGGCAAATCCTGTCCCAGTAGCATCGGGCGTGAAGCGCACGCTGAACACCAACGGCTTGCCGCACGCCGAGGCGGTCCATTCCTCGTCCCAGGCGCGCGCGTTGGGACCACCCTTGGCGTTGAGGATGGGCGTGGAGTCCCAGCGCAGGAACTTGGTGTCCTCGATGAAATGCTGCGCGCGAGCACAGTCCTTCGCGTAGGCGGCCACGTTGATATAGGTCATCT
>JBAPMW010000583.1:0-4826 GCA_049278815.1 Hyphomicrobiaceae bacterium | reverse complement strand
CCTGGATGTGGCCCACCGGTCCTGCCACTGGCAAGCACGCCATGATCGCCGCGGCGAACCCCCTCGCCGTCGAGGCCGGGCTGGAGCTGCTGCGCGCCGGCGGCAGCGCGGCCGATGCCGCCATTGGCGTACAGCTCGTGTTGAACCTCGTGGAGCCGCAGTCGTCGGGCATCGGCGGCGGCGCGTTCGCGCTTTATTGGGATGCCGCTGTCGGTCAGCTCAAGTCCTACGACGGACGTGAGACGGCGCCGGCGGCCGCCAAGCCCGACCGGTTCCTCGTGGGCAAGAGCCCTATGCGTCTCGGCGAGGCAATCTTCGGCGGCGCCAGCGTCGGCGTGCCGGGGACGGTTCGCCTTCTCGAGACCCTGCACAAGCAACACGGCCGCCTTCCCTGGGCGCGCGTGTTCGAGCCGGCGATCCGGCTGGCCGAGCAGGGCTTCACGGTGTCGCCGCGCCTGCATCTGCTGTTGCGCTGGTACGGCCCGCACCGCTTCGCAGCCCGCGCGCGGGACTATTTCTTCGATCGCGGCGGCAGCGCCCGCCCGGTCGGCTACGTGCTCAAGAATCCCGAGCTGGCGGCCACGCTGCGCGCCATCGCCGCGGGAGGCGCGGGCGCCTTCTACGAGGGGCCGATCGCCGACGCCATCGTCGCGGCCGTGCGCGACGCTCCCAACCACCAGGGCGACGTGACGCTGGCGGACCTTGCCGGCTACCGTGTCAAGGAGCGCGAGCCCTTGTGCTTTGCGTACCGTCGCAACCGCATCTGCAGCATGGGTCCGCCGTCGTCGGGCGGGCTGGCCGTCGGCCAGATCCTGAAGCTGGTCGAGCCCTTTGACCTGGGCAAGGCGCCGGCGGACGCCCTGAACCCGCGGGCGTTGCACCTGATCGCCGAGGCCCAGCGCCTCGCCTTCGCCGATCGCGACCGCTACGTGGGCGACCCCGATTTCGTCACCGTGCCGCCGACCCTGCTCGATGCCGCCTACCTCGGCGGCCGGCGCGCGCTGATCGATCCCGAGGCCGCCATGGTCAAGGCGAGCCCCGGCACCCCGCCCAGGATCGGCAGCCTGGCGCCCGGTGTGGACGACACCGTGGAGCAGGACGGCACAACGCATCTCTCCATCGTCGACCGCGACGGCAACATCGTCTCCATGACCAGCACCATCGAGTCGGGCTTCGGCTCGCGGCTGTGGGCGGCGGGGTTCCTGCTCAACAACGAGCTCACCGACTTTGCCCTGCGCCCGGTCGATGGCGCCGGCCGCCCCTTGGCAAACGCCGTCGCGCCGGCCAAGCGGCCGCGCAGCTCCATGGCGCCCACCATCGTCTTCGATGCCGAGGGCAGGCCGTGGGCGGCGCTGGGCTCTCCCGGCGGCTCGCGCATCATCCTCTACGTGGTCAAGACGCTGGTGGCGCTGATCGACTGGAAGCTCGATGCGCAGGCTGCGGCGTCGCTCATGAACTTCGGCAGCCGCGGCGGGGCGTTCGAGATCGAGGTTGACCACCGCTCCGCGCTCTGGCACGCGCTCAGGATGAGGCCCTACGGCCACCGCATCAGCGTCGACTTCCTGGCCTCCGGCGCGCACATCATCGTCAGGCGCCCCGACAAGCGCCTGGAAGGCGGCGCCGACCCGCGGCGCGAGGGCGTGGCCCTCGGCGAATAGGCGGGCGTCGGGCGTCGTAAGCGGTGAGCACGTGGCAGGAATGAGCCAACGCCCGATGCCCGACATCCGACACCCGGCACACATCACCGTCGTCGGCGCCGGCATCACCGGGCTGTGGCAGGCCCTGACGCTGGCGCGCCGGGGCCATCGCGTGCGCCTCGTCGAGGCGTCGGCGGCGCCCTTCGCCGAGGCCGCGAGCGGCTACGCCGGCGCCATGCTGGGGCCGTTCTGCGAGACCGAGGTGTACGCCCCTGTGGTCACGGCCTTGGGCCTGGAGTCGATGCGGCACTGGCGCGAGACCTTCCCCGGCACGGTCCTGAACGGAACGCTGGTGGTTGCCGCCGCGCGCGACACCCGCGAGGTGGAGCACTTCGCGCGGCTGACCGAGGGGTACGAGCGGACCGACGGCGAGGCCATCGCCAGACTCGAGCCGGACCTTGCGGGCCGCTTCTCCTCCGGCCTCTTCTACGCGCGGGAGGGGCACCTGGAGCCGCGCGCGGCCATGCAATTCCTGCTCCAGGAGAGCAGGCGGGCTGGCGTCGAGATCGCACTTGGAACCATCTGGCCGGCGGCAGGCGGGGAGAGCAACGGCACCGTCGTCGATTGCCGCGGGCTCGGCGCCCGGCAGGACTTGCCCAGCCTGCGCGGGGTGCGCGGCGAGCGGATCGTCGTGCGCACGCGCGATCTCTCTCTGGGACGCCCGGTGCGGCTGCTGCACCCGCGCCACCCGGTCTACGTGGTGCCCTGGGCCGACGGCCGCTTCATGATCGGCGCCACGCTGGTGGAGAGCGATGACGCCGGCCCGATCACCGTCCGCGCGGCGCTGGAGCTGCTGGGCGCCGCCTATGCCCTCCACCCCGCGTTCGCGGAAGCCGAGATCCTGGAGGCCGGCGCCGGCGTGCGCCCGGCGTTCCCCGACAACGTCCCGCGGGTCATGGTGCGCGGGCGCACGCTCTACGTGAACGGCCTCTACCGCCACGGCTTCCTCATGGCGCCCGCGCTGGCGGTGCGGGTGGCGGAGTATCTGGAGACGGGGGCGGTCGACGAGCGGGTGCTCTTGCTCGATCAACCGGGCTAGGCGGGCGGCGCGCCTGTAAGCCGGCAGGTGCGCGGCGCGTTCTCACGCGACCCGAAACCCCCAGCGTTACCCATGCTGATGGGCGTGCTCGGCGTCAGCCGCCTGCAAAAAAATGCCGGCCTGCACCGATGAATCTCAGCCGCCGCATCGGTCTTAGCTCAGGTAGGCACACAACCACCTGAGCACGAGGAGGAGCAGATGCTTTCACTGGCAGGCAAGAGCGTCGTTGTGATCGGCGGAAGCCGGGGCGTAGGGCGGCGGATTGTGGAAGTCGCCGCTCGCAGCGGCGGCCGCGTCCTCGCCGTGGCGCGGCAGGAGAGCGCGCTCCGGCAATTGGCCCGTGATGTCGCCGGTACAGAGGTTCTGTCGCTCGACGCCACGGACGAGGCGGCGCCCTCCAAGGTCTTTGCCATCCTCGATCCCGACATGCTGGTCCTATGCGGCGGTGCGTTTCCGCCCGTCGCACCACTTCACGAGCAGATCTGGCAGGAGTTCGCCGTCAACTGGGAGAGCGACGTGAAGATCGCGTTTCACTTCTGCAAGGCGGCCCTGTCGCGGCCGTTGTCTCCGGGTGCATCGGTGGTCCTGATCTCCAGCGCCGCCGCCATCACCGGATCGCCGATCTCGGGAGGCTACGCCGGGGCCAAACGCACGCAGATGTTCATGGCCAGCTATGGCCAGAAGGAATCCGATCGGCTTGGGCTCGGCTTGCGCTTCCTTGCGCTGGCGCCGCGCATCATGCCGGACACCGATCTTGGCAAGCATGCGGTCGCGGGCTATTCGCGTTACCTGGGCATGCCCGCGGCGGACTTTATTCAGGGCATGGACCCGCCGCCGACCGCCGCGGATGTCGCCACCGCCCTCATTGAGCTGGTGACCAGCCCGGATCGCCCTGCGGGAAGTGCGTTCATCGTCTCCGGGAAGAGCCTTGAGGCCGTGTCCTGACCTCAAGGCCGTTGCAGATGGTCACCGGAGGTCCCATGTCACCACCGGCTGCGGAAGCATCGCATCGGGAGCAGGACGTGCAGCGCACCCACCGGGCCTTCGAGCAGCTCGTCGGACCGTTTCGCCGCGAGCTCAAATTGCATTGCTACCGCATGCTTGGCTCCGTGCACGAGGCCGACGACCTCGTGCAGGAGACCTACCTTCGAGCCTGGCGCAGCTTCGACGGCTTCGAGGGACGCGGATCGCTGCGTGCCTGGCTTTACCAGATCGCCACGAATGCCTGCCTCAATGCGCTCGCGGGCCGCAAAAGCGTGCAGCGCTGGTTGCCCGATCAGCGAGGTCCGGCAAGCGCGCAGATGCCGGACGGTGTGCCGGCAACGGACGTGGCGTGGCTGGAGCCGTATCCGGACCCGCATCTGCACGACATCGCTGACGATGCTCCCAGTCCCGAGGCGCGGTACGCCTCCCGCGAGGCCGTGCAGCTTGCCTTTCTTGCCGTCATCCAGCAGCTGCCCCCGCGTCAGCGCGCCGTGCTCTTGCTGTGCGATGTCCTCGGCTGGTCTGCCGTCGAGGCTGCGGCGCTGCTCGGGAGGTCGGCGGCTGCAACCAACAGCGCCCTGCAGCGGGCGCGCGAGACGCTGGCCAAGCGCTATCCGGATCGCCGACCGCAATCTGCCGTGTCTCCGTCGAGCCGGGCGCAGCAAGAGCTGCTCACCCGCTACTTGCAGGCCTGGGAGAGGCTTGATCTCGGCGGCTTTGTGGCGCTTCTCAAGGAGGACGCGACCTACACCATGCCGCCAATGCCCCAATGGTATGCGGGGCGCCGGGCAATCCATGCCTTCTTTGGACGGGTTTGGAGGTCGTATGGCGGTTTTCGCCTGGTTCCGACCGCAGCCAATCGACAGCCCGCTTTCGCGGCCTATTCCCGCACCGGTGTGGATGCGCCGTGGACTGCGCACTCCATCCACGTGCTCTCGCTTGAGCACGACATGATCTCTACGCTGACCCTGTTCGTGAGCCCCCCCGGCCCGCGCCTGTTTCACGCCTTTGGCCTGCCGTTGACGCTCCCGGATGCCTCGGGCGCGGAGTTGCAGTCTATCGCCCGCGACTCCTGAGGCGCGCCGCAGGACAGGTGCAGAGACGAA
>JBAPMW010000582.1:0-1659 GCA_049278815.1 Hyphomicrobiaceae bacterium | reverse complement strand
GGGCGGGACCGGTCTCAGCGACGAGCCGCGGAAGAAGGTCACCTTGACGTAATGGGTAAAGACGTGGAACGAAAGGAACCAACCCTGGCCTTCGATGCCGTAGAAGGGCGAGTTCCACTTCACGGCCTTGCGCACCCTCGGTACGTTGCGCACGACGAGCGCGTCGAGATGGCGTCCGACGTCGCGCTTCCAGCCCGGCATGGCCGCGATGTAGGCCTCCACGGGGGCGTCGCCGTAGGCCTTGGCGATCTGAGGGTTGCCGCCCGCGAGCAGGGCCGGCTTCGCTGCCGTGCCGGGTTGCGACCTCGGCGCGACCTTGCGCGGCTTGGCCGCCTTGGCAGTGACCGTCTTTACGGCAGCGGAACACTCTGACGTCGGCACTTGTGGCTGCCCCTCACCCCATCCCTCTCCCCGCGCTGTTGGAGCGCGTGGCGAGGCTGGCGAGGCGCGGGGAGAGGGAGGAGCGCGCGGCGAGCGCTTCATCTCACCACCCCGTGCCCCTTCATCACCTCCGTGACCTCGTCCAGGATGGCCGGGTCGTCGATGGTGGCGGGCATTTTCCAGGGCTCGCCGTCGGCGATCTGGCGCATGGTGCCGCGCAGGATCTTGCCGGAGCGGGTCTTGGGGAGGCGCTTGACCGTCATCACCGTCTTGAAGGCGGCGACGGGGCCGATGACGTCGCGGACGAGCTGGACCACCTCCTTCTCGATCTCCGCGGGCGGACGGTTGACGCCGGCGTTGAGGACGATGAAGCCGGCGGGCACCTGGCCTTTCATGGCGTCGGCCAGGCCGACCACGGCGCATTCGCCCACGTCCTTGTGGCGCGCCACCACCTCCTCCATCTGCCCCGTGGAGAGGCGGTGTCCCGCGACATTGATCACGTCGTCCGTCCTCGCCATGACGAACACGTAGCCGTCCTCGTCGATGTGGCCGGCGTCCTTGGTGGTGTAGTAGCCGGGGAACTCGGCGAGGTAGCTCTCGCGGAGGCCCTTGTCGTTCTCCCAGAGCGTCGGCAGGCAGGAGGGCGGCAGCGGCAGCTTGACGGCAAGCGTGCCGGTCTCGCCGCGGGCCACCGGCTTGCCGTCGCTGTCCAGGACCTGGAGGTCGTAGCCCGGCATCGGCACCGTCGGCGAGCCGTGCTTCACGGGCAGGGGGCCGAGGCCCACGGGGTTGCCGCAGATGGGCCAGCCGGTCTCGGTCTGCCACCAGTGGTCGTAGACGGGGACCTTGAGGTTGGTCTCGGCCCACTTCAGGGTCTCGGGGTCGGCGCGCTCGCCGGCCAGGAACAGTGTGCGGAAGGCGCGCAGGTCGTAGCGGGGGATGTGCTCGCCCTTGGGGTCCTCCTTCTTGATGGCGCGGAAGGCGGTGGGGGCGGTGAAGAGGGCCGCCACGTTGTGCTCGGAGATGACGCGCCAGAACGCGCCGGGGTCGGGCGTGCCGACCGGCTTGCCCTCATAGAGGATGGTCGTGCATCCGTGTAAGAGCGGCGCATAGCAGATATAGGAGTGACCGACCACCCACCCGACATCGGTGGCGGCCCAGTACACCTCGCCGGGATCGACGCCGTAGTGGTGCTTCATGCTCCATGCGAGCGCCACCATATGCCCGCCGTTGTCGCGCACCACACCCTTGGGCTGGCCCGTCGTGCCCGACGTGTAG
>JBAPMW010000581.1:0-7028 GCA_049278815.1 Hyphomicrobiaceae bacterium | reverse complement strand
CCCTCCCAGGCCCCGTCGATCCCGACCGGCTCCTCGCGGTGGAGCTGCGCCCCGGCGCCTTGCAGGAGTACGCCGGAGTGCTGGAGGGATGCCGGCCGGAGCCGGCTGGGCGCCAGGGCTAAGAAGTCAACGTGGCCGGCGAATGGGTGCCCTCGCCGTCAGGGAGCTGAGGAAGGCGCTTTTTTCATTTCGAGCATCTGCTCACGGCAGATTCTGGCGCTCCTCCTCGGGTCTGTGTCCGTCAGGTTCGAGGCACGATAGACCTCGCCGCGATGGACCACGTCCTCGGGGAAGATGCCGAGCTCGCGGAAGCGCGCTTGGCCCTCCGCATCGAGCAGGTCGAGGTTGAGGCCGATCGCCGCCGCCACCGACTTGTGCCGCGCCTCGTAGTCCGTGGCGTGGGGAGCGTCGAACGCCGGCAGGCCGCGGGCCGTCAGCCGCTGGCCCGCCTCGGCGATGGCCGCGGCCAGCGACTGGCGGAACTTGAGCACGCGGTCGCGCAGGAAGCCGTTGGCGAGCTTCAGGAGCTGCGCCCACTCGTGCAGCCGCCTGGCGAGGCCGGCCAGCTCGCGCGCGCACGCCTTGGCCTCATCCGGCGGCAGACCGTGGGCCAGGAGCGTCAGCGCCTCGCCCGCCTGCATGGCGTCCACCGGCTGGCGCACGGCCGTATCGGGCAGCTCCTTGTCGAAGCGGGTGGTGACGAGCCGCGTGGTGTGGCGCCCGCCGTGCAGAAACGGGTCGAGATGCGACCGCGCCCAGACGTCGTCGATGACGAGCAGGATGCGCAGATCTCCCAGCGCCCCGGCGAGCGCGGTGCGGGCGGCCTCCAGGGTGGTCGTCTGCGGCGACGTGCCGGTAAGCACGAGATCGTTGATCACCGTGATGACGCGCTGGCCGCCCTGCTGCCCGAGCTCCACCCACAGCACGCCGTCGAAGTAGGGTCCTGGATGTCGGGATCGTGCGCCAGCGCCCTGGCGAGCGTGGTCTTGCCGTAGCCGCCGGCCCCGCGCAGGGCCGCCGTGATGCCGACCGCATCGCCCTTGGCGTCCAGCAGCCGGCGCTTCAGGCCATCGAACTCGACGGGACGCGGCACGAAGTCGGCCGGCGGCTCCGGCGCCATCATCGGCACGCGTTTCACCCGGCTCTCATCCTCCAGCATGCGCTGCACGGTGACCCGATGCTCGAGGAGGTCGAGATCCGTGAGCTGACCGATCCAGCGCGGCAGCGCGTTGAGATCTCCGAGCCAATCCTCGAGCCCCGGGCCCTTGATCGGCAGGAAGTCTTGCCCTCCTGGCGCGCCAGCCGGATCTCGCGCCGCACTACGTGGCTCGCCAGCGCCTGCGGCGTGACCACCAGGATGAAATGCTGCAGCGCGTTGGATTTCAGCGCCCCCTCGATCTGGCTCCACCAGTCGCGCCCGCCTTCGAGCGCGATGAGATCCTGCCAGATGCCGAACCCCTTGGCCTCCAGATTGCGGCGCAGCCGCGCGGCAAACGCCGCTCCGTCCTTGCGGGAGTATGAGATGAAAATGCGCGCCGCGGCCGGCTTGGTCATTACCCGTGTCCGTCCCTGATCGAATGGCACAACCTTAGCCGGAGCGCCCGGCAGCGCAAGGGCTGCTTACTGAGGGACAGCAGATGTGTCGATATCGGCCGTCCGGCTCGGGTATGGGTCAGGGGCCATACGATGAGCGGCGTCTGGCAGCGACGCAGCGAAAGCGAACCCGAGGCACACCCCCGCTCAGCCGCCCCCCTTTGCGCTCATGCCGAGCCCCTCCAGGTAGATCAGCGCCCCGGCCTCCAGCAGGTCCTCGGGCGTCATGGGCAGCGGCCGGCGGGCCGCATCGCCGCGGGCGAACAGGCTGGCGATGCCGTGGGAGAGCGACCAGATGTGGAGCGCCATCATGAGGGGGGGCGGACGGCTGGCCGCCGGCATGCCGGCCACCAGCGCCTCGCAGGCGCCGCGCAGCACCGCGAAGGCGCGGTCGCCCGCCTGCTGGAGGTCGCGGTGGTCGGCGAGCGAGAGGCCGGACTCGAACATGGCCGAGAAATACGCGGGCTCGCTGCGGGCGAAGACGAGATAAGCCTTGCCGAGCCGATCGAAGGCGATGGCGAGGCTCGGCCGGCCCTCGTCCCAGGCGGCGGCAAGCTGCTCCTCGAAGCGCTGAAAGCCGCGGCTCGCCACCTCGGCCAGCAGGGCGTCGCGGTCGCGGAAATGCCGGTAGGGGGCGGCGGGGCTGACACCCGCATGCCGGGCGGCTTCCGCGAAGGTGAAACCCGCCGGCCCCTTGGCGCCGATCAGCTCCAGGGCGGCCTCGACCAGGGCCTCCCGCAGGTTGCCGTGATGATAGCTGCGCCGCCCGCCGCGGCTGTGCCCGTGCCAGCTCATGGCCGCGAATCTAGCCGAAAGGGGCGGGCGGCGACAGGCTCAGGCTGGGAGGCAGTCGGCAGCAGGCAGTTGGGCTTCCCACCTGCCGAAGCGCCTACTGCCGACTGCCGACTGCCAACTGCCTCGACTCATTCCCCCTTCTTTGCCGCGGTGGCTACGGCCACCGGGCCGCCCTTGCCCGCCGGCTCTGCCGCGGCCCGCTTGAGTGCGGCCCCGTCCACCAGACCGACCGCAACCACGCTGCCCGAGCTGGCGACGCCGGTGGGCGCCAGGAGGGCGATCTTCACCTCGAAGGCGCCGGGTGCCCTCTGGTCGAGGACCAGGTGCAGGCCGCCGATATCGGCGCTGCCTACCACCCAGGTGCCGGGGCCGACGGCCACCCCATGGGAGGGCCTGACGCCCTCGGGCAGGCCGTCGAGAACGAAGAGCACGGGCCGGCCGTCGCCGCCGGTGACACTCAGCCCCAGCGGGGCGTGCGCCCGCCTGGTAGCGTCGATTTTTACCTCGACGCGCTCCCACGGGCCGTCGCTCTGCCCCCCGGACCCCGGCGCGAAGGCGACGGGGGGCATCTTGGCCCAGGCCGACGCCAGGGTGCTCCCCAGCGACGCGCGCACGCTGGCCAAGGTCAGCGGCGTGCCCCTGGCCTCCAGCATCCGCAGCCCGAAAAGGGCGCCGACGCCGGCCGCGCCGCTCGCCATCACACCCAGACTAAACCACACCATAACAATAACTTGCGCTCCCGGTCGCGGCAGGTGCCGGACCGCGGGAACCTGTGCCTTACGCCCGTCGGGGGCTGTCGCCTGCAGCGCGAGTTGCTGCATCATCTCCAGGCGCTGCATGAGACCCGCCGGCAGCCGCTGCCGCTCGAACGACGAGGCCAAGGACGCCGTTTCCCGCATTGCGCCTCCTTCGCGCTCCCGAAGCGGCGCCGGCTCTCGGCCGCGTGCGCATCGGTTGCCGCTGCATGCCCCCACAATTATGGTTAGCAGATATCCACAAGAATATCAGCTGTTTTCGACAATCTGCTTGCGTGTTGCCGGCGCAACGCGGCGCAGCCCTTGGGGAGCCGGGCCTGCGCTCCTTATGCTGCCGGTGTCATGTGCTTATGACTCCGGTATCGTTGGCCTCAGGCCCTGCATCGGCTACCAAAGTGGCAGCCGCCAGACCGCCGCAGCCGGCACACCCCAACCGCCCAGGCCCTCCGCATGTCCGCCAGCCCCTACGCCCAGCACCTCGATAAGACGCCTGCCAATCACCAGCCGCTCACCCCGCTGAGCCTGCTTGAGCGCGCCGCCGCCACCTATCCGGCGCACCTGGCCGTGGTGCACGGCGGGCGGCGCTGCACCTATGCCGAGCTCTATGCCCGCGCCCGGCGCCTGGCCTCGGCCCTGGCCAGACACGGCATCGGGCCTGCCGACACCGTGTCCGTCATGCTGCCGAACACCCCGCCGATGATCGAGGCGCACTACGGCGTGCCCATGCTCGGCGCGGTCCTGCACGCGCTCAACACCAGGCTCGACGCCCAGACCCTCGCCTTCCAGCTCGATCACGCCGAGAGCAAGGCGGTGATCTGCGACCGCGAATTCGCCCCCGTCATGCGCGAGGCGCTGTCGCAGGCCAAGGCACGGCCACTGCTGATCGACTGCGACGACGCCGAGTTCCCCCAGCCCAACACTCCGATATCCGATGTCGGCTATGAGACCCTGCTGGCCGAGGGCGACCCCGACTTCCGCTGGCGCATGCCGGAGGACGAATGGGAGGCGATCGCCCTCAACTACACCTCGGGCACCACCGGCAACCCCAAGGGCGTGGTCTACTCCCACCGCGGCGCCGCCCTCATGTGCTACGCCAACGTGCTGGCGGCGGGCCTCGGCAAGCACCCGGTCTACCTGTGGACGCTGCCCATGTTCCACTGCAACGGCTGGTGCTTCCCCTGGACCCTCTCCGCCGTGGCCGGCACCCACGTCTGCCTGCGCTGGGTGCGGGCGAAACCCATCTTCGAGGCCATCGCCGAGCACAAGGTGACCCATCTGTGCGGCGCCCCCATCGTCATGTCGACCCTCCTCAACGCCCGCGCGGAGGAGAAGCGCCCCCTGCCCCACAAGGTCGAGTTCGTCACCGCCGCCGCCCCGCCGCCGGAGGCCGTGCTGGCCGCCATGGCCGAGGCCGGCTTCAATGTAACGCATGTCTACGGACTGACCGAGGTCTACGGCCCCGCCGTCGTCAACGAGTGGCACGGCGCGTGGAATGCCCTCCCCGGCCCCGAGCAGGCCGCTCTCAAGTCGCGCCAGGGCGTGCGCTACACGGCGCTGGAGGGCCTCACCGTCATGGACCCCGTCACCATGACGCCGGTGCCGGCCGACGGCGCCACCCTGGGCGAGGTCATGTTCCGCGGCAACATCGTCATGAAGGGCTACCTCAAGAACCCCGAGGCCACGGCGCAGGCCTTCGCCGGCGGCTGGTTCCACTCGGGCGATCTGGGCGTTCTTTATCCTGACGGCTACATCCAGCTCAAGGACCGCTCCAAGGACATCATCATCTCGGGCGGCGAGAACATCTCCTCCATCGAGGTGGAGGACGCCCTCTACCGCCACCCCGCCGTCGCCGCCTGCGCCGTCGTCGCCAAGCCCGACGAGAAATGGGGCGAGACGCCCATCGCCTTCATCGAATTGAAGCCCGGCGTGCCGGCGCCCACCGTGGAGGAGATCCTCGCCCACTGCCGCGCCCACCTCGCCGCCTACAAGGTGCCGCGCCACGTGGTGTTCGGGGAGGTGCCGAAGACCAGCACGGGGAAGATTCAGAAGTACGCGCTCAGGGAGCGGGCGAGGGCGGGGTGAGTGGGGGGCCTGCTCGCGGCACGTTCCTCGCGCGCGGCAGGCTTGTCTTTCGCCGCACGCATAGCGGCAAGGTTCACTGCCCCGGAACCTGACGATCGGTGATCGGGGGGGGGGTGTGCGCCCGCCGCCTCACGTCGGATCCCCGTTTATACAGAGGACATTCGCGGAATCGCGCGTCGACGATGAGCGCAGCACGGTGTAAGTGGTCTGGTTGTGGGAGGTCTCCGGTCATCATCAGCATGCCTGCGAGGCGACGTCTGGCACTCTTTCCCGGTACCGGCCATCATCCAGTTGGGTAAACCCCGCATCCCTTTCGCCCTGATATTGCCGGAGTGGCGTTGCATTTGCTTTGAGTCGAGAACAGCCATGGAGTGGCACATGCGTGCGCCCCTAGTCGCATCTCTCGTACTTGGCCTTGGTACCCTGTTCCATGCCTCACCCCTGTCGGCGCGCGACGCAGAGCCGGTCAACCTTCTCTCCCTCCCCATCGCAAAGTTCGAGCATGCGACGGATCCGGGGGCCGATGATGCGCTTCTAAAGGCGCTGGCGGACGGAAACGCGACCAAGGCCGTTGCGCTGAAGAGTGCCGATGCATCGCCCCCAAGTCTGGTGGTTGGCTTCGGCGGCAACCTTGTGTCGCTGGAAGGAATTGAGATCAGTCTTGGCGAGGTCCAAGCCAGCGAGCGGCGCGCCGTCTCGATTGACGTGCTGGTCTCGCAGATCTCTCCGTGGGCGGGCTTTCAATCCGTTCGCTCCGATCCATTGAAGGCGACGGGGAGCGCGCAGAAATTCTCGTTCCCCCCGGTAGGCGCAAAATGGATCTTGCTGAAATTCACAGCGCCACCCAATGCCAATGCCGTCATGATTGCGGAAGTGAAGTTTGTTGGCCGCGAGGGTCCGCCACAGACGCGCTACAAGTTCAAAGAATCGCCAGCCAAGGCGTTCGACGTTCTCAAGCAGCTCGAAGGCAGCACCGCTCTTAACCTGTCGATCTCGCCCGACGAGGCGAGCCTGTTCGCGGACGCCCGCGACGGCAAGCTCGATCAATGGTCGTTTGCCGAAGCCGCATTGATCTCATCGGGCATCTTGCGTGCGGATCAGCGGAAACCCTACCTGGACCGACTTGAGAAGATCGAGGCCGAGGCGCGCAAGGCGGTTGACGGATTGAAGGGGCCGTTCGCCCGGGGGGCCGCGCTGCTCAAGTTCCTGCACGCAGGCCCGATGGCCAAGGGCTACCTGTCTCGCAAGACCAACGTGTCGACCATCTTCGACACCGGCCAGTTCAACTGCGTCTCCTCAGCGGCGCTCTACAATATTCTCGGCCGCCGGCTCGGGCTTGATGTGAGGGCGATCGAGGTCCCCGACCACGCTTTCTCCATTCTTTACGAGGGCACGAACCATGCCGACATCGAGACCACTACAGCCGTTGGCTTCAATCCAGCACGCAACAAGGCCGCGCAGGCCAAGTTCGAAAAGCTGACTGGGTTCACGTACATCCCGGACAGCAATCGCGACCGGCGCCGCGAGGTTGGCGAGGTGGGCCTACTGTCCATAATTTTCTACAATCACGGCGTCGAGCTGACGCACGAGAAGCGGTATCCCGAAGCATTGCTGGCCTACTTCCGGGCGATGAGCCTTGATTCTGAGTTCGCCTCCGCAGTGCAGAATGCGTTGGCCGTGCTGGCAAACTGGAGCGGCGAGTTGTCCAGGCGGCGCCAGTTCGAGGAGGCACTCAAGGTGGCAACCATCGGTCTGCAACTGGCACCCCAAGACGCGGCACTGGTCAACAACCACAAGACAGTG
>JBAPMW010000580.1:0-4795 GCA_049278815.1 Hyphomicrobiaceae bacterium | reverse complement strand
TCCTGGTGCGCAACTCCTACCACCAGCTGATCATGACGCTCGTGATGCTGTGGGCCACCATGGGGCTCAGCTGGAACATGCTGTCCGGCTACAGCGGCCTCATCTCGTTCGGCCATGCCGCCTTCTTCGGCCTCGGCGGCTACACCATGACGATCGCCTTCGTGAAATTCGGCATAACGCCCTGGCTCGGCATCCCGCTCGGCATGGCCGTAGGCGTGCTCGCCGGCATCGTCATCGGCTTCACCACCTTCCGGCTGCGCGGCCACTACTTCGCCCTGTCGATGCTCGCCTACCCGCTGGCCATGCTGTACGTGTTCGAGTGGCTCGGCTACCAGGAAGTCACGCTGCCGATGATGCGTGAGGCGCCGGCCCTCTACGCCCAGTTCAGCGACCAGCGCATCTACATGGCGCTGGCGCTGGCCCTGACGATGGCCTGCATGGTCGTGTCGCTCCACGTCGAGCGCTCGCGCTTCGGCATGTCGCTCCTCGCCATCAAGCAGAACGAGCCGGCCGCCGAGGCGGCAGGCATCGAGGCCCTGCGCTGGAAGATGCGCGCGATCATGCTGAGCGCGGCCATGGCCGCCGCCGCGGGCGGGCTGTACGCGGTGGTCCTCCTGGTTGTGACGCCGCCGGCCATGTTCGGCGTGGCGACCTCGGCGCAGGCCCTGATCGTCGCTCTGTTCGGCGGCGTCGGCGTCTACTGGGGCCCCGTGATCGGCGCCGCCATCCTGGTGCCGCTGGCGGAGACGCTGCACGCCGAGCTCGGCCACATCGTCCCCGGCATCCAGGGCGTCGTCTACGGCCTCGCCATCATCGCCATCATCCTGCTGGCGCCGGAGGGCATCTACTGGCGCATCCGCGACCGCTTCGCCGCGGGCCGCAAGGCGGACGTCGTGCCGGCCTCGCCCCGCGAGCCTGTCGCGGCGGGCGGCACGACTGCGCTCCTGCCGGCAGCCCGAGCCCCGGCATCCGGCCGGCCGCTGCTCGTGCTCGACGGCGTCGTGCGCACCTTCGGCGGCCTCAGGGCGGTCGACGATGTCAGCCTGACGGTGGCCGAAGGCGCCATCCACGGCATCATCGGCCCGAACGGCGCCGGCAAGACCACGCTGTTCAACGTGATCAACGGCTTCCTTCCGCCCAACGCCGGCAGCATCAGATATGCCGGCGCGGAGCTCTCCGGCCTGAAGCCGCACGGCGTGTGCCGGCGCGGCGTCGGCCGCACCTTTCAGGTGGCGCGCGCCTTTCCGCGCATGACGGTGCTGGAGAACGTGGTGGTCGGCGCCTATGCCGGTGCCAGGACCGACGCCGAGGCCATGGATCTGGCACTCGCCGCGCTCACGCGCGTCGGGCTGGAGCAGGATGCCCTGAGCCTCGCCGGCGGCCTCACCAACGACCAGCTGCGGCGGATGGAGCTGGCACGTGCGCTCGCCCCCAACCCGCGCCTCCTGCTCCTCGACGAGACGCTGGCAGGCCTCGGCCACGAGGAGCTGGAGGGACTGTTGCGGATCGTCCGCCAGGTCAACCGCGATGGCGTCACCGTGGTCATCATCGAGCACACCATGCATGCCATGGTGAAGCTCGCCGACACGTTCAGCGTCCTCGACCACGGCAAGCTGATCGCCGAAGGCCCGCCGACCGAGGTGGTTCGCAACCCGGCCGTCATCGAGGCCTATCTGGGAAAGAAGTGGGTGGAGCTTGCTCAGCATCCGGTCGCTTAGTGTCGCCTACGGCGGCCTCGTCGCCCTGCGCGGTGTCTCGCTCGAGGTCGCGCAAGGCCAGCTCGTGACCGTGGTGGGGGCGAACGGCGCCGGCAAGACCACCCTGTTCAAAACCATCTCCGGCACGGTTGCGCCGCTCGCCGGCGAGATCACCTACGAGGGCCGCAACCTGCTCGCCGTCCCCCCGGCCGAGCGCGCCCAGCTCGGCATCGCCCACGTGCCGGAAGGCCGGCAGGTGTTCGCCTCCATGACCGTCATGGAGAACCTGGAGATGGGCGCCTACACCCGCAACGGCCGGGCGCGAAGGGACGAGCTGCTGCCGGCGATCCTGGCGCTGTTCCCCGTGCTCGCCGGGCGCCGCAACCAGCTCGCCGGCACGCTGTCCGGCGGCGAGCAGCAAATGCTGGCGATCGGCCGCGGGCTCGCCTCCGCGCCCAAGCTGCTGATGCTGGACGAGCCCTCCATGGGCCTTGCTCCGACCATCGTCGACGGCATCTTCGAACGCATCAAGCAGGTGCATCGCGAGCACGGCCTCACCGTGCTGCTGGTCGAGCAGCGCGCCACCGAGGCCCTGGAGAGCTGCGATCGCGGCTACGTGCTGGAGACCGGGCGCGTGGTGCTCGAAGGCCCGCGCGACACCCTCATGTCGGATGCGCGCGTCAAGCGCGCCTATCTCGGCATGTAGACCCGCAAGCCTCAAGGACCTGCCGGACGGCGCGCCGCCGGAGTGCCAAGCTCGCAGCCGGGTGCGCGAAGCCGGCTCTCGCGCAGGATGGTGTAGACGCCGGCGCCCGTGACGATGGCGATGCCGGTCCAGGTCCACAGATCGGGGAGCTCGCGCCAGACCACGAAGCCTGCGGCGATGGCCCACAGGCTGGCGGAGTAGCGGAACGGGGCCACCGCGGCGATCTCGCCGGTGCGCATGGCGACGACGATCCAGTAGTTGCCGCCGACCAGGCCGATGCCCGCCAGCAGCAGCAGCAGCAGCGCCGACGGGGACGGCCACACCCAGGGCTCGATCAGCGCCAGCGTCAGCGCCGCCGCCGCCACGGCCGCCGCGGAGGTGGCCGCCACGACCATGGTCGGCACCTTGGGGCCGATGCCGCGGGTGACGAGGTCGCGCGCCGCCACAAACCCGATCGCGCTGAGCGCAAGCAGGGAGTAGGCGTTGAACCCGGCGCCGCCCGGCCGCACGATGATGAGCACCCCGACAAGGCCGACCAGCGTGGCAAGCCAGCGCCGCCAGCCCACGCGCGCGCCCAGGAACAGCGCCGCCCCGGCCGTGAGGGCGAGCGGGGTGAACTGCAGCAATGCCGTCGCATCGGCGATCGGCATGTGCATCAGCGCGCTCAAGTAGAGGATCGTGCCGAGCACGTCGGCACCGGCGCGCGTCTGCACCCGGCCGCTGCCCGCGTGGCGCAAGGCGCCGGGGCCTACGGTCGCCACGATCACGCCGACGCACAGGAGCGTAGCGATCACCCCACGCAGGAAGATCGCCTCGCCGGTCGGCAGCCCGGCCGCGGCCATCTTGAGGAAGGCATCGTTGAAGATGAGGCTGCCCATGGCAGCCAGCATCGCGAGAATGCCGCGCAGGTTGTCGGAGCGGGATCGGATGGAGACGGCAAGGCTCATGGGGTGCTCAAGCCGCGACCCATGCGGGATGGCGCGCACCGGAGCAATCCCTCCCGGTGCATGGCTGCCGAGCGAATAGGGTCAGATCCTGCGGGTCTGACCCTAGGGCACAACCTTCGAATTTCAGCGGAGGGAGAATATCGCCGTGCGGCCATGCGGAACTCGGCCTATCAAGGCCGGCGCATGGGGTCAGACCCGCAGGGTCTGACCCCTTCAGGGGGCCTCAATCCTTCGCCCGCTCCACGTAGGAGCCGTCGGCCGTCATGACCACCACGCGCGTGCCAGCGGAGATGTGGGGGGGCACCATGACACGCTGGCCGTTGGCGAGCAGCGCCGGCTTGTACGACGAGGAGGCCGTCTGGCCCTTCACGACGGGATCGGCCTCCACCACCTCCAGCGTCACGCGCGCGGGGATCTCGACCGCCACCGGCACGCCCTCGTGCAGGCTGAGGCTGATGGGCATATTCTCCTGCAGGTACACCGACTGGTCGCCGAAGATCTCCTTGGGGACGATCATCTGGTCGTAGGTCTCGGGCTCCATGAGCACGAAGCCCATGTCGTCCTCGTAGAGGTAGTTGTAGGTCTTCTCCTCCAGATAGGCGCGCTCCACCTGGTCGGTGGTGCGGTAGCGCTCGGTGATCTTCACCCCGTCCGAGATGCGCCGCATGTCGAGGTGCGTGACGGGCGTGCCCTTGCCCGGATGGATGTTCTCCGCCTTCATGACGACGACGAGCCTGCCGTCGATGTCGAGCACGTTGCCTTTGCGCACCGAGCTTGCGATAATCTTGACCACCGCCGACCTCTCCAGGGTTCTTCTGGCCCATGAGCCATGCCCATGAACCATGGATGAGCCGATTGCGCCGGAGGGCGGCGGGCTCGCCAAATCGATTGGCGCTTTCTACAGGCGTTTTCCGGCAGCGCCAAGAGCTGGGCGGCAGTAGGCAGTGGCCAGTAGGCAGTGGGCGCTGGAGCAAGTGGAACGCCCACTGCCCACTGCCATCCAACGCCGGGACAGAGACCCTTGCCGAACCCCGCCGAGCCAAGCCCCTGGTGGCACCCCGACAAGCACCGCGACCGGCGCCCCTTCCTGATGGCGCGCGGGCGCATGCAGAGGGCGATCCGGGCATGGTTCGAGGCGCAGGGCTTCGTCGAGGTGGAGACGGGCGTGCTGCAGGTGTCGCCGGGCAACGAGACGCACCTGCACGCGTTCGCCACCGAGCTCGTCGCCCCCGGCGGCGGGCGGCGGCCGCTCTATCTGCACACCTCGCCGGAGCTCGCCTGCAAGAAGCTGCTGGCGGCGGGGGAGGAGCGGATTTTCACCTTCGCCCCCGTCTTCCGCAACCGCGAGCGCGGGGCCTTGCACCACCCGGCGTTCACCATGCTGGAATGGTACCGGGCCGGCGAGCCCTACGAGGCGCTGATGCAGGACTGCGCCGCCCTCGTGG
>JBAPMW010000579.1:0-2947 GCA_049278815.1 Hyphomicrobiaceae bacterium | reverse complement strand
ATGATCAAGGTCGGCGTCAATCCGTGGGTGGTGCACTTCTTCGCCTTCTTCCTCGCCGTCTGGGGCGAGCTGACGCCGCCCACCTCACTGGTCGCGGCCATCACCGCCAAGATCGCGAACGCGTCCTTCTACGCGACCCTCGGCCGGGCGCTTCAGATCTGCGTCTCGCTGTTCACGCTGATGGCCGGCGTGTTTGTGCACCCCGAGCTGGTGATCGAGCCCGGCCTCGCCCAGCTCGGCGCCGCGGGGCTCATTCTTACGGCGACGATCGGCATCACCTTCAGCCTGCAGGCGCGCTATGCCGACAGCGTTGCGGCCGATATCGGCGCCCGGCTCCTGCTGGCCGGGCTGGCCCTTCTGGTCCTGCTCCATCCTGACAACCGGGTCGCAGCGGCGGCCTGCGTGCCGGTGCTGCTGCTGATCGGCTACTGGCTCGCGAGGCGGCGCGACAAGTCGTATGTCCGGAGTGAGGACATGGCGGCTGCCGCTCCCCCTCCCGCGCCGGAGATCGTCGATACCGAGCGCGGTAGGATGCAGTAGCGGTCGCGACGTGGCGCCCGCCCGCCGGTTCTGCTATACGCCGGCCACAACTGGGGGCCGCCCGCGCTGAGCATGAGGCGTGGGGCCGCTGGTGCACCGAGATCGTCTGCCCACTTGACTCTCGCTACGTTCTTGGTATGTTCAGACGCGGACTCATTCCGAAGCGGGGAGTGAAACACATGGATACGAAGGGTCGCCACGTGGTGGGCCTGAGCGCGGTGGCTGCCGTCGCCGCGGTCCTGTTGCTGGGCTTTGATGCCTCGGCACAAGACACCAAGAAGCTCAAGACCGTCTCCGCCTGCAAGGGCCTCGACGAGAAGGCCTGCAAGGGCAAGGCCGCGGATTGCCTTTGGATCACGCCCAAGAAGGGCAAGCAGAGGCCCTATTGCCGGATCAAGACGGCAAGCAAGAAGAAGACTTAGCCACCCAAGGCCGACCTGCTGCGCTGCCGTCAGTGGACAGCCTCGCCGCTGCTGCCTGGAACGGCAGCCGTGTCCACCCTGGGAGACGCCACGCGCGCCGTCTCTGGGCGGCAATGCCGGCCGTGTAGGGTCTGCTACGGCCCTGCCGCCGCGGCCAGCGCCTGCTCCAGGCGGTCGTCGCCCCAGAACAGCTCGCCCCCGGTCAGGAACGAGGGCGCGCCGAAGATGCCGAGCTCCTGCGCCTCCTCGGTCTGCTGGCGCAGGCGCTGCTTGGTCTCGGCCGTCTCGGCGTGGGCGAGCAGCGCCTCGGCGTCGAGGTTGAGACCGGGGCCGAGGCGCGTCAGCAGCCCCGCAAGCACGCGCTTGTCGCCGATGTTGGCGCCGTCGGCGAACTCCGCCTCGTAGACGGCGCGCGTGAAGGCAACGCCCCATCCCTCGGCGAGGCCGAGCAGCGCCAGGCGCGCGGCGTGCAGGCTGTTCTGGGGGAAGGGCGAGGGCAGCTTGAAGGGCAGGCCGCGGGCGGCGGCCAGGCGCTCCATGTCGCGCACCATGTACCGGCCTTTGGCCGGGTAGAGGTTGAAGGGCGAGGTGTCCCAGCCCTGGGCGCGGAAGATGGGGCCGAGCAGCAGCGGCTTCCAGACCACCTCCACCCCGGCGCTCGCGGCCAGGGCCTCGATGCGCATGACTGAGAGGTAGGAGTAGGAGGAGGCGAAGTCGTACCAGAATTCAAGCCTAGAGCCCGACGCGCCTGCCATTGGTCGCCCCCATCTATACGCCATCTGCCGTGCCCCGCGCGTTGCCAGTGTCTTGGCCAGTGCCTTGGCCAGTGTCTTGCCGGGGCGAAGTTCATGCCTATATTGCGCGGCGATCCAGGCAAGAAAAGGGGCACCCGCATGACCGCCAAGAAGGACAAGATCAGGAAGGTGGTGCTCGCCTACTCCGGCGGTCTCGATACGTCGATCATCCTGAAGTGGCTGCAGGAAACCTATGGCTGCGAGGTCGTCACCTTCACGGCCGACCTTGGCCAGGGTGAGGAGCTGGAGCCGGCGCGGCGCAAGGCCGAGCTGCTGGGCATCAAGCCGGAGAACATCTTCATCGAGGACCTGCGCGAGGAGTTCGTCAGGGACTACGTGTTCCCGATGTTTCGCGCCAATGCGCTCTACGAGGGCGTCTATCTGCTGGGCACCTCGATTGCCCGCCCGCTGATCGCCAAGGCGCAGATCGAGATCGCGCGTGCCACCGGCGCCGATGCCGTCTGCCACGGCGCCACCGGCAAGGGCAACGACCAGGTGCGCTTCGAGCTGACCTACTACGCCCTGGAGCCCTCCATCCGCATCGTCGCGCCCTGGCGTGAGTGGAGCTTCAAGAGCCGCGAGCAGCTCATCGAGTTCGCGGAGAAGCACCAGATCCCCGTCGCCAAGGACAAGCGCGGCGAGGCGCCGTTCTCGGTGGATGCCAACCTCCTGCATTCCTCCTCGGAGGGCAAGGTGCTGGAGGACCCGGCCGTCGAGCCGCCGCCCTACGTCTACCAGCGCACCGTCTCGCCGATGGAGGCGCCGGACAAGGCCACCGACATCACGATCGGCTTCGCCCGCGGCGATGCGGTGAGCCTTGACGGCAAGCCCCTCTCGCCGGCGGTGCTACTCACCCGTCTCAACGACCTCGGCCGCGACAACGGCATCGGCCGCCTTGACCTGGTCGAGAACCGTTTCGTCGGGATGAAATCGCGCGGCGTCTACGAGACGCCGGGCGGGACGATCCTGCTCATCGCGCACCGAGCGATCGAATCGATAACGCTGGACCGCGGCGCGGCGCACCTCAAGGACGAGCTGATGCCGCGCTATGCGGAGCTGATCTACAACGGCTTCTGGTTCGCGCCGGAGCGCGAGATGCTGCAGGCGGCCATCGACAGGAGCCAGGAGCACGTGGAAGGCGAGGTGCGCCTGAAGCTCTACAAGGGCAACGCGATCGTCACCGGCCGCGAG
>JBAPMW010000578.1:0-1781 GCA_049278815.1 Hyphomicrobiaceae bacterium | reverse complement strand
GACTCGAAGGACGGCGACGCGGCATATCAGGCGCTTGGCTCGTCATGACCGGCGCATCGCGGTACGGCAACAACGCCATGGCCGAAACCACCAAAGTCAAGATCTGCGGCCTCGGGACCGAGGCGGCGCTGGCGGCGGCCATTGACGGGGGCGCCGACTACGTCGGGCTGGTGTTCTTTCCGCCGAGCCCGCGCCACCTGTCGCCCGCGGCGGCCAGGGCGCTGGCGGCCATGGCGCGCGGCCGGGCCAGGATCGTGGCGCTGATGGTGGACCCCGATGACGCGCTGATCGAAACGGTCGTGGCCGCGGTCGATCCGGACCTGCTGCAGCTGCACGGCGAGGAGAGCCCGGAGCGGGTGGCGGAGGTGCGCCGGCGCTGGGCCAGGCCGGTGATGAAGGCGGTCAAGGTGGAGACGGCGCAGGACGCCGAGCTGGCACTGCGCTACCAGGGCGTTGCCGATCTCATCCTGTTCGATGCGCGCGCGCCCGAGGGCAGCCTGCTTCCCGGCGGCAATGGGGCGCCGTTCGACTGGCGCGCGCTGGCGGGGGTGAAGGACAGGATCGCCTACATGCTGTCGGGCGGCCTCACGCCGGACAATGTGGCCGAGGCCATCCGGGTGACGGGGGCCGCAATCGTCGATGTCTCCTCGGGCGTGGAGGTGCGACCGGGTGAAAAGGACCCGGAGCTGATCCGCCGCTTCCTTCGCGCGGCAAAGGCGGCTAATGAGGGCGCTCAAACGTAGGGTGCAATAAGCGAGCGAAGCGAGCGCATTGCACCGATCTTCACCGTTGCTCGGTGCAATGCGCCTTCGGCTTATTGCACCCTACGCCAACGCCAATGTAGGCGCTCAGCTCCCATCGGGACTTCGATATGGCGACGACGACTAAGTCCGAGGGGCACAAGCTCAACACCTACCGCGGCGGCCCTGACGAGCAGGGGTTCTTCGGGCTGTTCGGCGGGCGTTTCGTGGCCGAGACGCTGATGCCGCTGATCCTGGACCTGGAGCGCGCCTATGACGAGGCCAGACGCGACCCGGCGTTCCAGACGGAGATCAGTCACCTCAACGCTCACTACGGCGGCCGGCCGAGCCCGCTCTACTTCGCCGAGCGCATGACGGAGCATCTTCGAAATGAGTCTGCGGCCTGCGGCCGCGGGGGCGGCGCCAAGATCTACTTCAAGCGCGACGAGCTCAACCACACCGGCAGCCACAAGATCAACAACTGCCTGGGCCAGATCCTGCTCGCTCGCCGCATGGGCAAGACCCGCATCATCGCCGAGACCGGCGCCGGCCAGCACGGCGTGGCGGCGGCCACCGTGTGCGCCCGCTTCGGGCTGCCGTGCGAGGTCTACATGGGCGCGGTGGACGTGGAGCGGCAGAAGCCCAACGTGTTCCGCATGAAGCTGCTGGGCGCCAAGGTCAACGCCGTCACCTCCGGCGCCCAGACGCTGAAGGACGCCATGAACGAGGCGTTGCGCGACTGGGTCACCAACGTGCGCGACACCTATTACCTGATCGGCACCGCCGCCGGGCCGCACCCCTATCCGGCCATGGTGCGGGACTTCCAGTCGGTGATCGGCAACGAGGTGCGGGAGCAGATGCTGGAGGCCGAGGGGCGGCTGCCCGACACGCTGGTGGCCTGCATCGGCGGCGGCTCCAACGCCATCGGCCTGTTCCATCCATTCCTCGACGACAAGGGTGTCAAGATTTACGGCGTCGAGGCTGCCGGACACGGTCTCGAGGTGCCCAATGGACATGCCGCTTCCATGAACGGCGGCAAGC
>JBAPMW010000577.1:0-9028 GCA_049278815.1 Hyphomicrobiaceae bacterium | reverse complement strand
GTGCAAGCCGCATCGCTGGCCACATAGCTGTCCCCCCGGAACAAGAAGCTATTAAAACACCGCCGCCAGCGTTTCGCTGGCTGATGATCAGCTCATTAGCTCATTGCTGCGTCAACGACATGCCACTCTAGGGTGACACCCTCTGTCACCACAAGCATTCGGGAAGCGGCGTATCGAGTGTGGCCATAACATCACATCCCATAATACGCCGTTTCGCGTGGTCCGAGGGCGGCCTCGACTGAAGCCTGGGCTCGGCCGTCGCCCGGTTATTGCCTCAAACGAACACCGGCTGCGACCCCCGCGTCAACGCGGGGCAGGCGCTGGAGCTGGCGTTCCGCCTGGCCGAGCACCTGCGCGAGGAGGCGGGGGGCGGCGCTGGGGGCAGGCAGGTGGCGGCGGAGTAGGCTGGGCGCCGGAGCCATGCAGATATCGGGGTAAGAGCCTGCGGATCTGACCCCTTGCCGTGCCGGCTGAGATTTATGCGCGTATCGCTCCGATCTCGGAACCTCCGGGACGTGCCCTGGGGTCAGACCCGCAGGGTCTGACCCCCATCGCCCGAAGCCATGGTGTCAGCCCCAGCATTCGCCGGGGCGGAGGGTCTGACACCTACTCCGCGGCCTGGGCCTGGTGGGCGAGCGGTAGCGCCAGCTCGCTCCACAGCGTGGTGAGGGCGGAGACCAGCGTGGCCATATCCGCGTCGGTGTGCTGGGGCTGGGGGGTGATGCGCAGGCGCTCGGTTGAGCGCGGCACGGTGGGATAGTTGATCGGCTGCACGTAGATGGCGAAGCGGTTGAGCAGCGCGTCCGTGATGCGCTTGGTGAGGACAGGATCGCCCACCAGGATCGGCACGATGTGGCTCGGGTTCTCCATCACCGGCAGGCCGGCGGCCTTGAGGCGCCGCTTCAAGGCCCGCGCCCGCTCCTGGTGACGCTCGCGCTCGGCGCTGCTGGCCTTCAGATGGCGGATGCTGGCGGTGGCGCCGGCGGCAATGGCGGGCGGCAGCGAGGTGGTGAAGATGAAGCCCGGCGCGTAGGAGCGGATGGCGTCGCACAGGTCGCGCTGGCCGGCGATATAGCCGCCCATGATGCCGAAGCCCTTGGCCAGCGTGCCGTTGGCGATATCGACGCGGTGCATGACGCCGTCGCGCTCGGCAATGCCGCCGCCGCGCGGCCCGTAGAGGCCGACGGCGTGCACCTCGTCGAGGTAGGTGAGCGCGCCGTATTTCTCGGCCAGGTCGCAGATGGCGCCGATGGGGGCCATCAGGCCGTCCATGGAGTAGCACGACTCGAAGGCGATCACCTTGGGGCGGCTGCGATCGACCAGCTTCAGCTTGGCCTCCAGGTCGACCAGATCGTTGTTGCGCCAGATCACCTTCTCGCCGCCGCCGTTGCGGATGCCGGCGATCATGGAGGCGTGGTTCTTGGCGTCGGATAAGATGAAGAGGCCCGGCAGCAGCTTGCGCAGGGTCGCCAGCGTGGTGTCGTTGGCCACGTAGGCCGAGGTGAAGAGGAGGGCCGCCTCCTTCTTGTGCAGGTCGGCGAGCTCGGCCTCCAGCTCCACGTGATAGTGCGTGGTGCCGGAGATATTGCGCGTGCCGCCGGAGCCGGCGCCGGCCGCGTCGATGGCGGCGTGCATGGCTACCAGGACGGCCGGGTGCTGCCCCATGCCGAGATAGTCGTTGGAGCACCAGACGGTGATGGGGCGGCTGTCGCCGTCACGCCGGTAGTGGCGCGCGGCGGGGAACCGCCCGGCGTCGCGCCGGATGTCTGCGAATACCCGATAGCGGCCCTCGTCCTTCAGCGCCTGCAGCGCTGACGCGAATGCTTGCGTATAGTCCATAGAGTGACCCTCGCCGTGTACGGCCCGCGAGCCCCCGCCGCCACGCCTCTGGACCCACTCTAAACGACCTGACGGAAACGAGAACCCCCCGCTCATTGTCGCATCTCCCGGATTGGCATTGGCTTGGTCCCACTGGCGCCTGCCGCGCCCCGGCCGGCCTGATCGTTCGCAAAATACGGCGGCCGCGGCGGCGGCAGTAAGGCGCAGTGGGTGATCACTTGCTGGTGACGCGCGGCTGCACGACGTCCCGGCGCATCGGCCCGAGCAGGCCCAGCAGCTCCTTCTGCTCGCGCGCAGGGACATTGAACTTCTTGAGCGTTTTCACGAGGTCCTGGACCAGCGCATTGAAGTCGGCGTTGCCGACACCCATGCCGCGGTGTGCCTCGCGCATGCTGCGTCCCTCGTACTTGCAGGGGCCGCCGGAGCCTGCGCAAATCTGCTGCACCAAAAGGCGCTTCAGGCGCGGGATGTCAGTTTCGGCAAAGAACTTGTTGATGCGATTGTCCTTGGCGACGTTGGTGACGAAGTCGTCGACCACAGCCGTGATCGCGCCGCGGCCGCCGAGGCGGCTGTAGAGCGACCGCTCCATGGTGTGGGCGTAGGCGAGCGTGGCGGTGACGGCCAGGGCAAGCACGATGGCCGCTGGGCGGGCTAGGCGCATGGAGGATCTCCCTTCGCTGGAATGGCTGCGGCGCTCGTCTCTCGGACAGTTCCCGGCGCGGGGCTGGGTTGCATTAAGGACGAGCAGCTCAGGTACGAAGGGCGCTCGGCATTGGAGCATCACCGGCCCTCAACTCATCGTGATGCGAGCTGGTCCCGCCGGCCCTCTTGGCGACCGCGGCGACCGCGGACCGGCCATTTGTCTGGCACGAAACACAAACCCGAGGCGCCGCCCGGATCCCCTCCCGCTCTTGCGGGGAAGGGCTAGGGTGAGGGGCAGCCCCACGGGAACCCTCTCCACGAGGGGCGTCGAGAGACGCAAATCCCAAGCGGCGTGCAGGCCCGCCGTTGAGAGGCTGGTGCCTTTGCTGCCCCTCACCCCCAACCCTCTCCCCGTCGCCCTCGGGACCATTGTGGCGAGGTGGCGCTCGTGGATGGCCCGAGGGCGGCGGGGAGAGGGGGTCCCTCGCCACTCATTCCGCGCGATGGCGATGTCCTCGCGAAGAGCCCTGCGGCCCTTTGCTGGCCCGACGTTAACCGAGCCTCCAGTCGGCCGGGGACGGGGTTTCCGCAGACCGGGCATATCAGGGGGAGCTGGAACGGCCACCGAGCCGGGAACCGTTGGAGGTCCGCGCGGTTGGAGGCCTTGTAGCGGGGCGATCATGAAGACAGGAGAGGCCGTCGTGCTCTCAGGGCGCGCAGCGCGGGCCGCATTGGCCGCAGTCGTGGTGGCACTTTGGGCAGGCCTGCAGGGGCCGACCCTGGCCCAGTCTCCTGCAGGGGAGCCCGGGCCCCAGAAACCGGCCGAGGGGGCGCCCCAGAAGCCCGCCGAGGATGGCGCGCAGAAGCAGGAAGACAGCGTGCCCAAGTCGCGGCTGGTCAGCATCCTGGGGCGCGACGTTACGAACCGCGAGGGCGACGGCGGGCGTGTGATCGATGTGCTGGTGGACATGGACGGCCGCTCCGGTGCGGTGGTGGTGGAGTTCGGCGGCTTCATGGGCATCGGCAGCCGCAAGGTGGCGGTGGACTGGAGCGCGCTGCGGTTCGTGCGTGAGGGGAACCGCACCTCGGTGACCGTCGAGATTACCCGTGACCAGATCCGCAAGGCTGCCGAGTACAAGCCGGGCGAGCCGACCAGCGTGCTCAGCGCCAAGTAGTCCTCGGGCATCGGGCTTCGGGAGACCGAAAGAGAGAGCAAGCACGTCGATTCGCCCGAGTGCCGAAGCCAGCCCCCAATTGCCGACTGCCGAGAGTGGAAGGGAGCCGTGGCGTCAGCCTCACGCACCAGCGAACGCGGCCTCGATTGGTTCACGTTCTTCGTGGCCGACATCCAGACCGGCTTCGGCCCCTATCTGGCGGTCTACCTCACGACCCGGAAGTGGAACCAGGCCGACATCGGCCTCCTGCTGGCGTTCGGCAGCATCGCCGGTCTGCTCAGTCAAATTCCCGGCGGCTGGCTCGTCGATCGAGTGTCCTCCAAGCGTCGGGCTGCGGCTGCGGCGGTGATCGGCGTCGGTGTCAGCGCCTTCCTGATCGCCGCGCTGCCGACCCTTGCCGGCGTGCTGGTGGCCAAGCTCGTGCACGTGACCTCCAGTGCGGTGCTGGGGCCCGCCATCGCCGCGATCTCGCTGGGGCTGGTCGGGCATGCGGCGATCGGTCCTCGCCTGGGGCGCAACACGCGGTTCGCGGCCATCGGGAACGGGCTCGCCGCGGGTGTGATGGGGGCGGTCGGCTATTTCATCTCCCCGCAGGCCGTGTTCTTTGCGACCGCGGCGCTGGCCATTCCCACGGTGTGGGCGCTGACGAGCATCCGCGACAGCGAGATCGATCCCATACGCGCCGACGGCGGCCTCGATGCACCGGAGAACGCACCGACAGGCAGCGTCCTCGATCTGCTGCGCAAGCGCGCCCTGACGGCGTTTGCCCTGTGCATCTTTCTGTTTCAGGCGGCCAATGCCGCCATGCTCCCTCTCGTCGGCTCGGAGATGACGCTGCTCTCCGTGCAATGGGCGAGCGTGCTGATCGCCGTCTCCATCGTGGTGCCGCAGCTGGTCGCGGCGGCGATCGCACCAGGCGTCGGCCGGCTGGCCGCGAGCCTGGGGCGCCGGCCGGTTCTCCTCGCCGGCTTCGCCGTGTTGCCGCTGCGGGCGATTCTGCTCACCTTCTACAGGGATCCAGCGAGCATCATCGTCGTGCAGGCGCTCGACGGGCTGAGCGGCGCGGCACTGGGCGTTCTGGTGCCACTGGTTCTGGCCGACATCTCGCGCGGGACCGGGCACTTCAACCTCGCCCAGGGCTTCCTGGCCACTGCCACGGGCCTCGGAGCCGCGACCAGCACCGCCGTCGCCGGCTACCTGGCCACGCGATTCGGCGTCACGGCGGCGTGCGCGGCGCTGGCGGTGGCGGCCGTGTGCGCGTTCGTCGCGGTCTTAATCGCAATGGAGGAAACCATGCCGCGGAGTGAAGGCTCCGCCGAACCCAAGTGAGCGCATCGGCGTTGGCTGAGAGGGAGGTCCCCCGATGCAAGATCTCGCGTCCTATGCCCGTCGACCCCTGGCATTCTCCTGGCGCTTCGTGCGGCGCCACGCCTGGGCCCACGGCTTGATCCTGGCGGCCGTGGCGCTCGCCGTCATCTGCTCGATCTTCACGCAGTACGGCGTTAAGCTGCTGGTCGATACGCTCTCCCTGCCGCAACGCCACCCGGCCGCAGTGTGGAAAGTGTTTGCCCTGCTGGTGGGGCTGATCGCCGCCGACAACCTGCTCTGGCGGCTGGCGAGCTGGATCGGCAACGGGACGTTCGCCAGCGTCACGGGCGATGTGCGCCGCGACCTCTTCCGCCACCTCACCGGGCACGCGCCCTCCTACTTCGCGAGCTGGCAGCCGGGCGTGCTCACCGCGCGCATCAGCGCCACCTCCACGGCCATGTTCACGGCCGAGAACCTGCTGGTCTGGAACGTGCTGCCCCCCTGCATGGCGACACTCTGGGCCATCGCGCTGGTCGGCACGGTGAGCGTGCCGATGGCGGCGGCCCTGGTGGTGGTGGCGGCGGCCGTGATCGCCGCCATGTTCTTATGGGCCGCAGCCGGCAAGCCGCTGCACCACGAGTTCGCTTCCCGCGCCGCCGCTGTCGACGGCGAGCTCACCGACGTGGTCGGCAACATGACCATGGTGAAGGCGTTCGGCGGCATCGCCCGCGAGCACGACCGCTTCGACGCCACCGTGGGCCAGGAGATCGCCGCGCGCCAGCGCTCCTTGCGCTACCTGGAGCGGCTGCGCATCGTGCATGCCCTGGTCTCGGTGGCCCTCACTGTCGGGCTGCTCGGCTGGGTGCTGCACCTGTGGGAGGAGGGCCGCGCCACGACCGGCGACGTCATCCTGGTGTGCACGCTCGGCCTCTCGGTGCTGCACGCCACGCGCGACCTGGCGATCGCTCTGGTGGATGTGACGCAGCACATGGCGCGCTTCGGCGAGGCGCTGGAGACGCTGCTGGTGCCGCACCAGCTCCTCGACCGGCCGGGCGCCAAGACGCTGGTGCGCTCGGGCAACAGCGTGGAGCTGGAGAACGTGAGCTTCGCCTATCCGGACTGCCCGCGGCTCTTCAACCGCCTGCACTTCAGGATCGAGGGCGGCCAGCGCGTCGGCCTGGTGGGGCCGTCGGGTGGCGGCAAGACCTCGATTCTGGCGCTGATCCAGCGCTTCTATGACATCGAGGAGGGCCGCATCCTGCTGGCCGGCGAGGACATCACGGCCGTGACGCAGCAGAGCCTGCGCGAGGCCATCGCCGTGGTGCCGCAGGACATCTCGCTGTTCCACCGCCCGCTGCTGGAGAACATCCGCTACGCCCGCCCCGAGGCCAGCGACGAAGAGGTGTGGGAGGCCGCCGCCGCCGCGCGCTGCGACTTCATCGCCGAGCTGCCGCAGGGCCTCCACACCATGGTCGGCGACCGCGGCACGCGCCTCTCCGGCGGCCAGCGCCAGCGCGTGGCGCTGGCGCGCGCGTTCCTGAAGGACGCGCCGCTCCTGCTGCTCGACGAGCCGACCTCGGCGCTCGACAGCGGAACGGAGGAGGCCGTGCGCGAGACCCTGGAGCGGCTGATGCGCGGCCGCACTGTGATCGCCATCACGCACCGCCTCTCCACCGTGCGCCAGTTCGACCGCATCCTGGTGATACGCTCGGGCGAGCTGGTGCAGGACGGCCCGCCCGATGAGCTGGCGGCACGACCCGGTCCCTACCGCGAGCTGGTGCAGGCCGGCGAGCGGCTGCGGCGGGACAGCATCGACGAGCTCACCGCGGCTTAGGCGTAGGTTGGGTCAACCCGGCGAAAGCCGGGGGCAGACCCAACACATTCCAAGAATCGCAGCGGAGTGTGTTGGGTCTTCGCTGACGCTACCCAACCTACGCCTCGCCCCCTCACCCCGTGTGCGCGTAGATCGTCTTGAACCGCCTTGCCACCAGGTCGCGCTTGATGTGCTCCGCCTCGCGGCTCCCCGCCGCGGCGCCGCTTTCGATCAGCTCCTCGGCGCGGTGGAAGTCGAACAGGCCCATGGGCGGCAGGCGCGGCGCGATCATCGCGTCGGGCGGGTCTCCTGCCAGGCGCGAGCGGGCGATGCGGTCCTGCACGATGCTGAAGGCCTGGAACATGACGGTGGAGATGCCGGGCGCGCCGTTGTCCTCCCGTCCAAACAGCTGGCGCTGGATCAGCTTGCGCATCGCGCGCCCGTTGCGGACCAGCAGCCCTCCGTGCCCTGGGAAGTCCTCGGGTGGCGGCAGGGCGGCGACGGGAAGCGAGGCGAGGTCGGTCACCACCGTGCCATGCCCTCCCTCGGTGTTGACGTTGACGGCGATGACATAGCGCGCGCCGAGCGCCCGGCAGACCGAGACGGGAATTGGATTGACCAGCGCGCCGTCGAACAGCCAGCGGCCGTCGATGGCGACCGGCTTGAAGATGCCGGGCATGGCGTAGGAGGCGCGGATGGCATCGCCCAGGTGTCCGCGCGACAGCCAGACCTCGTGGCCGGAGCCGATCTCGGTCGCCACCGCCACGAAGCGGCGAGCAAGGGATTCGACGGTGAGCCCGCTGAGCCGCGCCTCCAGCACCTCGCGCAGGCGCTGGCCGTGGATCAGCCCGGTGCCGGAGAGGTTGAAATCGAGGAAGCCCAGCACCTTGCGCCGCGTCAGGCCGCGCGCGAACCGCTCCAGCGCGTCGAGCTCGCCCGCCACATAGCAGCCGCCCACCAGCGCGCCGACAGACGTGCCGACAATGATATCGGGATGGATGCCGGCCTCGGCCAGCGCGCGCAGCACGCCGATATGCGCCCATCCGCGCGCCGAGCCGGCCCCCAGCGCCAGACCGATCTTGTCGCCCATCGCCATACCCCGTGCGGTGTCAGACCCCTGGTCCCTGGGTCTGACGCCATTGCGCTTCGCGACGCCAGTGTCGCGGTGTCAGATCCGGAGGGTCTGGCACCTTCCTATAGCGGGACAGGACTTAATCCACTGCTACCTTTGGCTGCAAGACACGGCGCCGTTACAGAGTCGTCCATTCCACAACCATGCAGGTTCATGCCGGGTGCGAATACGCCGCAACGTTCCGGATGATGCCTGCACCTATCCGATCTGCCGCCGGCTCGCGGGGATGCGGCTTGCCAGCACCTTGTCGATGCGGCGGCTGTCGAGGTCCACCACCTCGAAGCGCCAGCCGTGCGCCTCCATGTGCTCGCCGATGGCGGGCAGGCGGCGCAGCTCGGCCAGCACGAAGCCGGCGAGCGTCTGGTAGTCGCGCTTCTCGGGCAGCGTGAGGCCCAGCTGCTCGGCCATGGCATCGGCCGGCATGGCGCCTGACAGGAGCCACGAGCCGTCGTCCCGCGGCACCGCGTAGGGCTCCTCCTCGACATCGGACCGGAACACGCCGGCGATCGCCTCCAGCACGTCGGCCGGCGTCACGATGCCCTCGAAATGGCCGTACTCGTCGTGGATCAGCGCCATGGGCACTTGCGCGTCGCGCAGCGTCTCCAGCACGTCGAGGGCGTCGGTGGTGTCGGGGATGATCGGGGCCTGGCGCAGGTGTGCGCGTACATCGAGCGGCGCATCGGTCATCAGCGCCACCAGCAACTCGCGCGCGCGCACCACGCCGATCAGGTCGTCGGGCGAGCCGTCGCCCACCGGCAGGCGCGTGTGCGGGCTTGCCAGCAGGCGCGCCTTGACGTCGGCGGCATCGGCGTTGGCGTCGATCCAGTCCACATCGGTGCGCGGCGTCATCAGTCCGCGCACCGGCCGGTCGCCGAGGCGCATCACGCCGGAGATGAGCTGGCGCTCGCCCGATTCCAGCACGCCGGCGCCCTCAGCCTCCGCGATCAGCCCCTTGATCTCCGCCTCCGTCACCGTGCTCCTGGGCGCCTGGCGCTGGCCCAGCAGCCAGAACACCGCCCGGGTCGAGACGTCGAGCAGCCACACTGCCGGTGCGGCGATGCGCGAGAGCCTGGTCATGAGCGGGGCGCCCGCGCAGGCGATGCGCTCGGCGTGGCGCAG
>JBAPMW010000576.1:0-1564 GCA_049278815.1 Hyphomicrobiaceae bacterium | reverse complement strand
CCTGAAGAAGTTGCCGTTTACGACCTATCAGTCGCGCCGCAGGGCCGACCGTAACCCAGCAGGAAAAGGTCGGCTAATGGGGGTCAAAACTTGCCTTAGCCGGTTCGGCAGCTCTTGTGACGGGTTTCGGATGCCGGCCCATGACGAGCCCCTCGACGCGCACCGAGGGCCGGTGTCCGAAACCCGTCAGGGAAGGAAAGCGCGGGAAGTGGGGCTCCCGGCTCAGCGGATGCTATGGGGATTTGGGGGGCAGATGCGGCGCCGCGCGTTCCGGTCGATGCGGCCGGCGCGGCGGCGGACAAGGGTCAACGGAAGAGATACGGGCCGGATGGCCGTCGTAGCGGGATGGTTGCGGGCCGCTGGTGGGTTGAGGAGCGTTGCTGATAGGCATTGCGACCATGCATCATCGTCGCCGGCCATGAGCCACCGGCACCGTCGATCGGAAGTGACGAGCGAGATCGCTGCGACCGGCATCATGATGTGTCGATCCTGACGGCGGTTACCGAGGCTTTCGGCCGATGCCGCGGCCTGCATCCGGCCTCGAACGTCTCGATGATGAGCATGCGAGCGCCGCAGCACGGGCAAGGATGGGCTGGCTTGTCTGCGGATGATGCCGGAGCCGAGTTGGAGCCTTGCCGGGTCTTCTCCGGCTCCGCCGTTGCCGCTGCAGCGATCGGCTCGCGCGCCCGCTCGATGGTGGCGGACTTGGCGGGGCCTCTGGCGAGCAGCCCGTAATGCCGGATGCGATGGAAGCCCTTCGGCAGCACGTGCAGCATGAAGCGGCGGATGAACTCCGCCGGCGCCAGCGTCATGGTCTTGTAGCGGTCGGGGCCCTTGAGGCGATAGTCCTTGTAACGGAACGTGACGCCGGTCTCGTCGACGGCGATGAGGCGGCTGTTGGCGATGGCGACGCGGTGGGTGTAGCGCGCCAGATAGGCCAGCACGGCCTCTGGCCCGGCGAACGGCCGTTTGGCGTAGACGTGCCACCTGGTGTCGTAGAGCGGCTCGAGCCACGCTTTGAACGCACGCCTGTCGGCGAGCTCGGCGTGCGGGCCGAAGAACTGCAGGTGGCCAGCCTGGTGCGCGGCCTTCAGCATCGCCAGCATCTTGCCGCGGAAGAGCTGGGACAGCACCGACACGGGCAGCAGGTAGTCCTCCGAGCTGCTGACCCACCTCGATCCATCGAGCGAGATGCCGCCGCCGGGCGTCATGTCGAAGACATGCTTCCAGCATGGCATGTGCACGTGCGGGTGATGTGTCATGGCACTGCCCCACGTGTGCAGCACCGATGTGAAGCCGATCCTGACGCCGAGCCGCGTTGGGTCGGCCGCGATCGTCAGCAGCGTCTCCGACGAGGCCTTGAACAGGAGATTGTAGATCACCGCCTTGTTCTGGAAGGCGATTGCGGCGATGCGCGGCGGCAACGTGAACACGACGTGGAAGTAGGGCACCTGCAACAGCTCGGTCTGGCGCGCCTCCAGCCACTCTCGCGCCTGGCTGCCTTGGCACTTCGGGCAGTGCCGGTTGCGGCAGCTGTTGTAGGCGATGGTCGTGTGCCCGCACG
>JBAPMW010000575.1:0-6528 GCA_049278815.1 Hyphomicrobiaceae bacterium | reverse complement strand
ACCCCACACCGCGCTCCGGAGCTCGCGGCGAGCTGGATCCCGGCAACAAGTGCCGGGATGACACCTTGCGAACCGTCAGAGTCACGACACTAACGCCGCACGTGGGCCTTTTCGTGGGGCCTTTCGGTTGGGCTTCGCATGGGTCCTTGGGGCACTTCCTGACGCCGCCGCTTGGGCTCTCCTCCGCACCTTGGATTCCGCCCAACGGGTGCGGGCGGCGCCGGTAGAAGCCGGAGTGCTCATAAAAATGGGTCAAGCTGTCGCAAAAATTCCACCGTATGTGTCGCCCAGGTGACTGCGCTCGTGGCCGTCTTGACCTATAGATGATGTCGTTCTCAGAGGGGTGGGGACCGTCGTCATAGTTGACCGACACGTTTTTCAGGTGCGGGTTGACCATCCAAGAATGCCCCGCCGCGGCATGGGCTCGCCGCGGCGGGCCTATATCGTCCTCCACGCGCCTCCTGCCACAAACGGGGCTGCCACAAATGGCCGCCATAACGGCGCAGGCTCAGGGCAGCGGCACGACCGGGTCCGGCTTCGGGTCCGACTCGGTTTCCGCGTCGCCGGGCAGCGCCGGCGCACCTTCGATACGACCGCCCTTGATGCGCTCGCCTTCCGCCGCCAGGGCGTGGGCCAGCTCCTCGCGCGCCTTCTCGGCCTGACGCTGGCGGTTCCAGAGGCTGGCATAGAGCCCGCCCTTCGCCAGCAGCTCGCCGTGGGTTCCCTGCTCCACCAGGCGGCCGGCGTCCAGGACCAGGATGTTGTCGGCCGCGACGATGGTGGAGAGGCGGTGGGCGATGACCAGCGTGGTGCGGTTGCGCGCGACCACATCGAGGGCATCCTGGATCTCGCGCTCGGTGTGGCTGTCGAGAGCGCTGGTGGCCTCGTCCAGGATCAGGATGGGCGGACCCTTGAGGATGGTGCGGGCGATGGCCACGCGCTGCTTCTCGCCGCCGGAGAGCTTCAAGCCCCGCTCACCCACCATGGCGCAGTAGCCCTCGGGCAGACTACGGATGAAACCGTCGATCTGGGCCAGCCGCGCCGCCTCGTAGACCTCCGCGTCGCTGGCGTCGGGGCGGCCGTAGCGGATGTTGTAGAGGATGGTGTCGTTGAAGAGCACCGTATCCTGAGGGACTACGCCGATGGCGGCACGCAGGGAGCGCTGCGTCACCTCGCGGATATCCTGGCCGTCGATGGTCACGCGGCCGCCGGCCACGTCGTAGAAGCGCAGCAGGATACGCGAGACCGTGGACTTGCCCGCCCCGGACGGCCCGACGATGGCCACCACCTTGCCGGCCGGGACGGCGAAGGACAGGCCCTCGAGGATCATGCGGTCGGGCTCGTAGCAGAAGCGCACGTTCTCGAAGCGGATGCCGCCGCCGGCGATCTGCAGCGGGCGCGCTCCCGGCGCATCGGCCACCTCGGGGGCGACGGCGAGCACGTCCATCATGCGCTCGATATCGGTCAGCGACTGGCGGATCTCGCGATAAACCATGCCCATGAAGTTCAGCGGGATGAAGAGTTGCAGCAGCAGCGCATTGACCATCACGAACTGGCCGACGGTGGCGCGGCCGGCGGTCACGTCGAGGCCGGCCATCACCATGCACAGCGTCAAAGCCGTGGTGAAGATGGCCGCCTGGCCCGCATTGAGCACCGCCAGCGAGGTATAAGCCTTGGTGCTGGCGCGCTCGTAGATGGCCATGGAGGCGTCGTAGCGGCGCGCCTCGCGCTGCTCGGCGCCGAAATATTTCACCGTTTCGTAGTTGAGCAGGCTGTCGATCGCCTTGGTGTTGGCGTCGGTATCGCTCTCGTTCATGGTGCGGCGGATGCCGATGCGCCAGTTGGTGGCGTGCACGGTGAACCACAGATAGAGCACGATCATCACCGTCACCACCGCGACGTAGCGCCAGTCGAACTCGTAGGCGCACACGCCGAGCACGAGCCCGAACTCGACGATGGTGGGCAGGAACGTCATCAGCACCATGCGCGAGATGCTCTCGATGCCGAGCCGACCGCGCTCCAGCACGCGCGTGAGCCCGCCGGTCTTGCGCTCCAGGTGGAAGCGCAGCGACAGCCGATGCATGTGCTCGAAGGCGTCGAGCGCGAGCTTGCGCACCGCGTGCATGGCGACCTTGGCGAACATGCCCTCGCGCACCTGCACCAGCAGGGTCATGGCCACCCGCACCGCGCCGTAAAGGACGATGGCCGCCACCGGCGCTGCGATCAGCCAGGACGCCGCCGTCGCCGGGACGCTGCCGCCCGAGGCCGCCACCAGGGCGTCCGTGGCCCACTTGAAGGTGAACGGCATGGCGACCGTCACCAGCTTCGCCAGCAGCATCAGCAGCAGCGAAAGCGCCACCGTGGCCTTCAAGTCCGGCCGGTCCGATGGCCACACATAAGGCCTGAGCCCCCTGAGGGTGCGCAGATGGGCGGGCGAGGGCGCAAGGCGGGCTGCCACGGCGGCGAGCGCGCCGCGGGCTGGGGCTCGGGGGTGCAGTTGCATGGCCCCGGCTTTAAGGCCGGCCGGTCTGCTTGTCGATGCCACAGGACGCTGCGCAGACGCTGCCCCCTGGGGCCGCCATCGGCCGCCCTGGCGCTGCCCGTCGTCGCCCTACCCCGGCGGCCCTTACTCCCACAGGCCGCAGCAGCGCCAGCGCGGAACGAAGAGGCGCTGGCAGGGGTAGATCAGATCGGCATCGGGCACGCTCTCGCCGTTGGCGCGGCGGAGGCGCTGGTAGGCCTCGCCGTAGCCGTAGTGGACCTCGGCGATGCGCCACAGCGTGTCGCCGCGCTGCACCACGTACCAGCCGCCCCGCCGCACCGGAATGCCCGCGCGCCGGCACGAGGCGGGAGGCGTCTCCCATTTTGCCTTTTCCTTGGGGGTCCGCCCGACCCACTCCTTGACGCGAACGCCATGGTCGCTGCCCGCGCCCGCCTCGCCGCCGTAGCCCGACCGCCGCGGCGGGTCCTCGGCCACCTCTTCCGGGTCCTTCCGTGGACGCCTGGGCCGGAGCGAGGGGGCGTCGTGGCCGGCTTGCTGGGCCGAGCGCTCGGCCAGCAGGCGCATCAGGCTCTGGAAGCTGCGGCTCGATTGGCGCAGCCACCGCAACGGCGCCCGTGCGGCCGACCAGACGGCTTCCAGCCCGTTGCTTGCCCCCTGGGCTCCCTTGGCCCCCTTGGCCCTGTCGTCGTCGGCGTCACGGTAGCCGCCGTCGGGCCCCTGCGCGACCGCGGCCGGGACGGCAACCGAGCTGGCAATCGGCGCCGCCGCCAGTGTCACGAAAGCGGCGGCCGCAAGCCAGTGGACGTTGCGGCGCGGAGCTGGACCCCAGGAGAACACTAACTCGCCTCCGAGCCCCGGTCTGTGGGCGACACAAATGCAACGGTTAACGATGCGGCCATCCCTTAGACCAAAATACGGCGCACCGGCAAAGAATCGCCGCCTCCACCGGCGAAGGTGCCGGCGGGAGTGACCGTGGGATGCGGCAACCCTATAAGGCAGTCTCAAGAGCGAACCGCATTGGCGAAAGAGCCGAGCAGCAAGGAGCCCCGATGGGTGAACGTCGTCGCAACGCCAATGGGCGGCACACGGCCGGTAACAGTAGTGTCCCCGCCGAGCCCGCAAGCAAGAGGGCGAGCAAGAGGGCAGTGCGAGTGGCGCCGCGTCCCATCCGCAACGTGTGCGTGTACTGCGGCTCCAGCCCCGGGCACGACCCGGCCTACGCGGCAGCGGCCACCAGCCTCGGCCGCCTGCTGGCGGAGAGCGGCGTCGGCCTGGTCTACGGCGGCGGCGGGCTCGGCCTGATGGGCGAAATCGCCAAGGCGGTCCTCGCCCACGGCGGCCGCGTCACCGGCATCATCCCGGCGTTCCTGTCGGAGCGGGAGCGGATGCTGCGCGACGTGACGGAGCTCCTCGTGGTCGACGATATGCACCAGCGCAAGAAGCTGATGTTCGACAGGTCCGACGCCTTCGTCGCGCTTCCGGGCGGCATCGGCACCCTGGAGGAGCTGGTGGAGCAGCTCACCTGGGCCCAGCTCGGCCGCCACACCAAGCCCATCGTGCTCCTCAACGCCGAAGGCTACTGGCTGCCCTTCCTGAGGCTCCTGGAGCACATGCGGGGGGAGGGCTTCATCCGGCCCGAGCTGGCGGTGCGCTTCCTCACCGCGGACAAGCCCCAGGATGTGCTGCCCACCATCCTCGCCAACGCGCTGCCGCCGGCCGAGGGGGCGGCCGAGACGGTGCAGGAGAAGTTCTAGGGGCCGCAGTCATCTGAAACGACGGGTATGCGCAGCCGATGGTGGCACGGGTACACGTGATGGAATTCGAGCTATCGACGGCCGCTGCCCGCTTTACATCGATGCCCGTATCCGTACAGATGGTGCGCTCGGCGTCTGTGGGTGCATCTCGCGCGCACGCGGGGAGTTCGTCTTTCGCCCAAGTCGCTTGGGAGCTTCTTATGAAACGCCCCATCAAAATGTTCTGGAGTGGGGGCAGAAACGGCTGGGTCAACTATGGCGACTGCATCGGCCCGGCGCTCGTGGAGCTGCTTGCATCGCGGCCGGTCGTCTATGCGGGTATCCACGGCTGCGAGCTGCTGGCCGCAGGCAGCCTCCTTGAGCGCTACGCGGGGAACCGATGGCGGCGGGCCGTCGCGCTGAACCTTTCGCGGCCTCTGATCTGGGGCACCGGCTCCATGCACTCCGGGACCGCCCAGTCGCTGGGGCCGGCCAAGGTCGTGAGCGTTCGGGGGCGGCGGACAATCGCGAAGTATGGCATGCCCGCCGAGACGCCCATCGGCGATCCGGGCGTGCTCGCGCACCTTCTGCTGCGTCGCGCGGACGTTCCGAAGAGCGCCCGATGGGGCATCATTCCTCACCTCAACGACCTTGCAGACAACGCTGTTCGGCAGTTGCTGGAGCGCACGCCCGCCGCGCGGCTGATTGATCTATCGAACCCCGATATTCACGCCGTCACAGAGGAGATCGCGGGCTGTGAGCACATTGCGTCATCGAGCCTGCACGGCTTGATTGCGGCCGACTCCCTGGAAATCCCGAGCTTTCGTCTGGTCGTAAGCGACAGAGTTGTGGGTGGAGACTGGAAATTCGATGATTACGCCTCCTCGGTGGGCGATCGCCGCCTCATGACGCGCAGATTGGACCCATCTCTCGACCTGCGTGAGATGGAGAGGCGGCTGGATTTCTCCTACGGCGGGCAAGTTGACGACCTGAAAGACTCCGTTCTCAATGCTTTTCGCCAGCTCAATCTCTGAAAGGCTGAAGGCTCCCAACTCTCCGTGCCTCTCGCGCCCAACAGCAGGCAGAGCTTGAAGAGGCGCATCTGCGACATCTCGTTGGCGCGACGCCGCATCTTTGCGATCGGGCGCATGAGGAGGGGAAAATCTCCAGGCACCCGGCAATGGCCGCAATGCCTCACCCCCGGCCCGCCCGCCATGCCACGCCCGCCACCACCCTTGCCCCGCCGCCGCGCTCCGTCCTAAAAGGTGCCATGACGCCGTTCCTCGACGCCAAAGCCCATCGCCTGCACCGGATGCGCAACACGCTGCACTCGTTCTTCCTGGTCGGAGGGCTCGGGTTGCTGGTGGGCTTCTGCACTTGGCTGATCTGGGGCGCGATGGGGGTGGCCGCGACGCTGGTGGGGCTGGGCCTCGTCTACGCCTTCGCCCCGCGCCTGCCGGCCGATGCGATCCTGCGCTTCTACCGGGCGCGGCGCGTCGATCCGCGCCATGACAGCCAGCTCCTGCACATCGTCGATGTGCTGGCCGACCGCGCGGAGCTCCCCACGGCGCCACGCCTCTATCTCATCCCCAGCATGACCCTCAACGCCTTCGCCGCGGGCACCCCGGAGAAGGCGGTGATTGCCATCACCGCGGGCATGCGACGCCGCCTCAACCTGACCGAGCTCGCTGGCGTCATCGCCCACGAGATCAGCCACGTGCGCAACAACGACCTCGCCATCATGAGCATCGCCGATGTCCTGACGCGCTGCATGCAGTGGCTCGCGTACCTGGCGGTGATCCTGGCGGTTCTCAACCTGCCGGCGTTTCTCCTGGGCGATGCCGAGGTGCCGCTGATGGGCCTCGTCCTGCTCTACCTGGCGCCCACCGCGGGGAGCCTCATTCAGCTCGGGCTGTCGCGCACGCGCGAGTACGACGCCGACCTGGAGGCGGCGAGCCTCACCGGCGACCCCAGGGGGCTCATCTCGGCCCTGCAGAAGCTGGACCGCTATCAGGGCCGCTTCTGGGAGGACCTGCGCCTGCCGGTGCCGGGACGGCGCATCCCCCAGCCCTCGCTCCTGCGCTCGCACCCCAAGACCGAGGAGCGCATCAAGCGCCTGGAGGCGCTCATCGACCGTCCCCTGCTGCCCCACATCGACATCGGCGGGGGGCCGACGGACCCGCCCGCCGGCCAGGGCCCCGTCGCCATGCGCCCGCGCTACCGCTGGACGGGGGTGTGGTTTTAGCCGCTCACCGGCGAGGAACCCCCTCTCCCCGCCGCCCTCGGGCCATC
>JBAPMW010000574.1:0-2024 GCA_049278815.1 Hyphomicrobiaceae bacterium | reverse complement strand
GGTGCCGTCCCGATGATGGTGGGAATTCGGTGAGCGGGTCTCCGGCAAGGGTGAGGGTATCGCGTCAGGCGGCGAGGTCAATTGGCTCGGCAAGGGGCCGTGCGATCGACTTCCAGCCGTCGACCTTTCTGAGCACGATCTGACCTGAGGCAAGCAGCGCCCAGAACAGCATCGCAGCGGTCTCGGCCGAGGGCAGCACGGTCTGCGTCTTGATGCGCCGCTTGAACTCCAGGTGCAGACGCTCGATAGCGTTGGTGGTGCGCGCCGATTTCCATTGCTCGACGGGCAGCCGCGTGAACGTGAAGAGCTGGTCGCCGGCCTCCTCCAGGCTCCTCGCGACGGCCTCGCACTTGTCGCGCCATTTGCGGATGAAGGCCTTGCGCCGCTTCTCGACGGCCTGCGGACTGTCGGTATAGATCATGTCGGCATAGTCGGTCGCAATCTCCTCGGCGAGCCGTTTCGGCGCATGCGCGATCAGGTTCCTCAGCTTGTGCACCGTGCAGCGCTGCAGGGGAAGATCGGGCCACAGCGAGACGAGCGCCTTCTCCAGGCCGGGCGCGCCGTCGACAATGGCGAGTTCGGGAGCCTTGAGGCCGCGCCGCGTCAGGTCGTCGAGGACGCCGCGCCAGGCAGCTTCGCTCTCGCCGCCCATGTTCTTGACGGCGAGCAGCGCCTTCTGCCCGTCGCGCCGCACGCCGAGCACGACCAGCAGCGAGATCGACGTGGCCTTCTTGTCGAGCCGCACCTTGACGACGGTGCCGTCGAGGATGAGCCGCACGATGTCCTCCTGGGCCAGATCGCGCCTGTTCCAGCTCTCCCAGTCGGCCTTGATCTGCCGCCACACGCGCGACACCGTCGATCTCGAGATGGCGCCGCGAAAGATCGCCGTCAGTGCACGTCCCACGCGCCGCGTGTTGGTGCCGGCGAGATAAGCACCGGCGATCAGCGCATCGACCTCGCGGGTGCGCCGGCGGTAGGCGGGCAAGGTCTTGTTGACCCACTCGGTCGTCCGCCCCTCGGCCGCAGCGAGACGCGCGCGCGGCACCGCCACCGTGACCGCGCCGAAGCTGCCCATCACCTGCCGCTCGCGGCGCCCGTTGCGGTGGCCCGTCGAGGGCACGGCGCTGGCCGCACCCTCCTCATTGCCGAGCCCTGCCGCCGCCGCCGCACGCTCGCCCGCCGCGGTCTTGAGCCGGGCGTAGCGCGCGCGTCCGAGCGCGGCTTCCAGCTCCTCCTCCAGCAGGGTCTCGATGAAGCCGCGGATCGTGCCGCGCACGCCCGCCTCCAGCGGTGTGGACCACCCCTCGTCCAGCAGGTGCTCCGAACCCGCTCCCGTGATATCCCTCGTCATGGCGTTGTCTCCGCCGGCGGCTGCCAACCGCCGTTTTGGCTTTCAGATCAAGCCGGAGATAACGCCACCTCCGATTCCCACCAATCCTGGGACGGCACCTCGTCATTTGTGCTTTCTCAATCAATGCGTTGATGAGTGTCAGTATCGCAATCAGTCTTCGATGGACGCGATGAGTGATGAGGGGCCGATTCAATGTGTCTGGATTGTGGCGGCATGCGCGCATCGCGCGACCCGGCTCAGTCAAGGAGCCTGGTTTAGAGATACGTGCTAGCAGCCCGGCGGGCAACGCCACGAAGGGTAAAGAGACAGCGTCTCTTTCCCCTTCGTCAGAGGACACACGGCCCGGAGGTTTTTCTTCAAACGCCAGGCGGGCTCGCGGCGACATGGGCTGTCCTGATAGCGTTGTCACTCAACTCATCTACAAGGTCCGTAAGAAAGCCATGACGTCCGGCTGTCGAGACCATCCTCCTGACTTCAGCCGAGATTCCCCTCGGTCGAGCGTTGCCAGTGCCCGTTTCTTCGTCGCAAGGTCGGTCTCGGCGTAGATGCTTGCACGGCACGGAATCCGAGTTAACGACCCGCGATCTGCAGGATTTGCAGCAGGAATTCCGGGTCCCAGCCGGCGGCTTTGCGGCGGGTCTTGACGCTGCCTTTGCGTTTGTTGGCCCGCACC
>JBAPMW010000573.1:0-2750 GCA_049278815.1 Hyphomicrobiaceae bacterium | reverse complement strand
AGAGCATCTTCCACTTGATGTGGATCGTGCCAGGACCAATCTGCGAAAGCGCTTCCATTGCAGAGCGCTCGACGTGGATAGCGAGGGGAAGGCAGAGCCGCAGCGCCCCCCTCCCCTTGATGGGGAGGGGTCGGGGGTGGGGTGAAGGAGCGGGGAGATCGCAGGTGCAGCGGCACGCCGGCCCCGCAAGGCGCGTCGACTGAGGAGTGAGACTGAGATGTATGACCAGGCTGGGCTCCCCCCACCCCTAGCCCCTCCCCACAAGGGGGAGGGGGACATGTCGGCGACTGCGACCAGCGGCGCGACCCACCCCAGCGGCAGGGCGCCGATCCACATCAACTGGAAAGTGGCCTGGCAGCTGCCGGAGGCCCCGGTCAGGGGCCCGGCGCAAGGCCGTGGGCGGTCCTCACCGCAGGCAGAGATACGCTCTCAACAGCGGCACATTGTATCCTGCCACATGCCGATACCCGTCCCGGCGGTTCCCGATCGTGACCACCGGCGTTCCCGACGTCCCGGCATGGGTCTGCATATACCAGGCATTCTGCGGAATCCTCGCATCGCGGCTCTCGTACCGGATGCCATGCTCCGCAAGCAGACGCTTGACCGCCATGCATGGCAGGCACCTGGGCTGCTCGAACAGGTAGACCTCATCGTATGCGTTGCATCTTGCGAAGGCGGCGGGCGAGAGGCTGACGAGCAACGCGAGCGCGAGCATGAATGCTTTCATTGTGAGCATCAATGTTTTCATAGTTGACCTCCAGGGTGACGAAAATGCCCGCTCCCGGGCCGCCATAACGGCGGCGCATGGCGCAAGGCCGTGCGCGCTGATATGTCCGAAGGGCGGTTGAGAGCGTGGGACCGCAATGAGAGCGCGCGACACCAGCCTGAGGAGGGCACATGGCGGCAAGCGGCCAGCGGCAGAAAGTCGGCTGACGCAAGCAATGGCACTAACCTCGAATATGAGCGCACGGCACGCGCGCTCTACGCGTGAATGACGTGCAGACTACTGCGTTCAAGGATCGGTTTCAACCGATTTGACGAGTACGGGTCACGAGGAGGATCGCTCAGCCGGTAAGAGTGCGCTAAGAGGACACGAGGCCCGACCAATCGGAAATCCCGGCGCTTTTCCTGTTCATTCCGGGTCCGTCGGCGGCCTCGTCCACCAATTGACCTTAATGTTCGCGCCGCGCCGATCTACCTTGTTGGCGCCGCGAGCTTGACCGGCGGCCCGCCCCAGGCTGTCTTGGATCGTTGCCTCCTAGCCGGGCAGGCTTGCACAGTCCAACGACAAGGGTGGGACGAAGGTGGCTCCTCCAGCCGGTGCTCCTCGCGCCAAGACCCTCAGATTGCCGCTACGGCCGGCGCTCGCGCGCGCCGCCCTGGCTCTGGCCCTGCTGCAGGAGTCGCCGGCGCGCGCTGAGCCCGCGGGGGACGCGCCGGCAGGCGCCCTTGCGACAGACAGGCCCGCGAAGGACGACGCCGCGAAGACCGAGCCGCCGCCTTCAGCGGAGAAGATCTGCCGCACGCTCACCCAGGCCGCGGCCGACAACGGGCTTCCCATCCAGCTCTTCACGCGCCTCATCTGGCAGGAGAGCCGCTTCAACTCCAGCGCGGTGAGCCCGAAGGGCGCCATGGGCATCGCGCAGTTCATGCCGCGCACGGCCGCGAGCCGCGGGCTCGCCGATCCGTTCGAGCCGCTGACGGCGCTCAGGGAGTCGGCCGCCTACCTGGCCGAGCTGCGGGTCACCTTCAAGGGCAACCTCGGCCTTGCCGTCGCCGGCTACAACGCCGGGCCCGGCCGCGTGGAGGGCTGGCTCGCCGGCGGCCGCACCCTGCCGGAGGAGACCCGCGCCTATGTGCGCATCGTCACCGGCCACGCGGTCGAGGCGTGGACCTCCGAGCCGCCGCCCGAATGGAAGGTGTCCGACAGCCCCAGTGCGGCAGACTGCACCAGCCTCGCCAGGCTCGTCACCGCCAGCCTCAAGACCCGCCCGGTCCTCCCCAAGGCCAGCCCGGCGTGGGGGCCATGGGGTGTGCAGCTCGCCGCCAAATGGCACCAGGGGCGGGCGCTCGCCACCTATGAGCAGCTCCGGCGCACCTACGGCAGCGTGCTGCGCGATCGTCTGCCGCTGGTGGTGCGGACGCGCCTCCCCGGCCGACGCGGCGCCACCAAGTACAATGTGCGCGTCTCCGAGAAAAGCCGGGTGAACGCCGACGCTCTGTGTGCCAAGCTGAGAAACGTCGGCGGCGCCTGCATCGTGCTGCGCAATCCTGGCTGAGGGGGCGAGATGGGCAGAGTCAAGGCTGACGCGGAAGGCCGGTCGCGTCCGCGGTCGGTGCCGCTCAGGAACCGCGTCACACCCGAGGGCGAGATCATCGCCACGGCCCACCGCGGCCTGCTGATGGGCAACCGAGGCGGCGCGTTGCATCTGCCGGACCAGACGCTGGGGACCCGCCGCTGGATCACCCAGCAATGGATTGCATGCGTGCTCGATTTCAAGGGCCGCCACCGCCAGGTGATGCAGCCCAACCGCTACACCGAGCTGTTCTTCCTGGACGAGGCCACCGCGCTCGCCGCCGGCCACCGCCCCTGCTTCGAGTGCCGCCGCGCCGACGCGGAGCGCTTTGCCGAGCTGTGGGCCCGGTCGCAACGGCATTCCCAAGGGCATTCGCAAGGGCACTCGCAGGGACGTGCGGGGCGCGAGCGCGCGCCGGCCATGGACGAGGCGCTGCACGCCGAGCGTCTCGAC
>JBAPMW010000572.1:0-1601 GCA_049278815.1 Hyphomicrobiaceae bacterium | reverse complement strand
CCGGGATTCGTCTCGATCGCTTTGATCAGCTTGTTCGTGATCTCCGCATGAATGTCCAGCCTGGAGCGGTTCGTCATGACCGGCCTCCCTGGCGTTTCGCTTTCTGCGCGCGCTCGAAGGCGACGCGGGCCCGCACGGCGGTCTCGCAGGCAAGGCGCAGCGGGAGCGTTTCCTCAGTCCGGGTTTTCTCGAGGCGCAGGCCGATGACACCCGTGGGGTAGAGCGTGATGACGATGCGGCGCATCCTGGAGCGGTCGCGCCAGGTCTCGGAGGACCGGCACACGACCTTGCAGGTGAGGGGAGTCATGACGCACTCCCTTGCCTCTTGAGGAGGTCCAGCGCGGAGGGGAATTCAGGCGGAGAGTCGCCGGTGGTGGGGCTGGTGAGTTCCTCCGCCTCGAAATTGTCGATGGCGCCGTCGATCTCCTCGAACGGCTCCTGGCCGATGCCGCTGCGGATGTTGCGCGCGAGCTCGCAGGCTTCGCCGGCGCTTCGCGCCCCGACATTGAGGGCAAAGGTCTGCCACTCGCAGTAGCGGACGCGATAGGTCTTGAAGTCACTCATGATGGCCTCCTGGGATGCGGACGAGCGGAGGCGGGGCAGGCGAGACGGCTGCCGCCTCGCTCTTCGCCCGCCCGGCTCCGCTTCTTTCCGGCTGGTCTCTTCCTCTGCGGGCGGCGCGGATCAGGAGACGCGCCTGGCGCACGCGCCGTGGGCCTTGAACAGGTCGAGGCGCATCAGTGACTGGAGCTTGTCGATGATGGCGACGACGGCGGGATCGTCCGGGAGGCGCCCGCGTCCGCATCGGGGATCGCGCGCGGCATCCTCGATGACACGGATGAGCTCGCATGCGACGCCGCTGGTGTTGCAGGCGTTCTGGATATCGCGCGCCACCTTGAAGCGGTCATGGCCGGGCTCGGGCGCATGGATGAGGATGGCGTCCGGTTGGGACATGCGTGGTCTCCGGGGTTGTGGCCGATGGGAGGAGCGGAGACCGGCGGCATCAGGCGGCAACCGCCTCGCTCGTTGCGCTCCGGCTCCGTCCTTTTGCCTGCGGCGCTCTTCCTCGCCGGGCAGGCGCCTACTTCGAGTGGGGGTCGAAGAGCGGCATTTGGCCTTCACGCCACTTTCCAGGCGGCCATACCTTGGCGTTGTAGGACACGCGCGCGACGGTGCGGCGCCCGTCGAGAATGGCTCCGTCAGGGAATGTGCTGGCGCCCTCGAAACTGGCGTCGCGGTACTGGGCGTAGGTCCGCGAGGCTTCCTCGAAGCTGGAGATCTCGAAGCAAGCGCGTTTGCCGATTTTCAGGATCATGGGTTGCTCCCTCGTTTGGACGTGGCGGGCGGCGGCAAATGCGCGCGGCACACCGCTCTTCCCGCCGCTGGCTTTGTCCCTTTGCGGTCACCCTCTTCCTCTGGCCGAGGGGACACGGGGCGGGGGGCGTCAGGTGTTGGGAGGTGTCCCGATGACCGGGTGGCGGTGCAGAAGCTTGCCGAGGATGCGCGGGCCCTCCCCGCTCGTCGGCAGGAAGAGGCGTAGCTTCCAGCCGATAATCTCGCTGGTCAGTCCGCTGGCCTTGAGGTTCGGCACATCCTCCGCG
>JBAPMW010000571.1:0-4434 GCA_049278815.1 Hyphomicrobiaceae bacterium | reverse complement strand
GAGCTGCCAGTGCGAGAGGATGCCGTTGGGGATGCGCAGACGGCACATGTAGGAGCTCTGCGTCGGCGCCACATAGAACAGGCCGTGGAACCGCCAGCGGAAGTTGTCGATGCCTTTGGGGAACTGGCCGTTGGCGCTCTCGCTCTTGAGCCGCGCGTAGGCATCGAAGGGGTGCTCGTCGCGCTTGGCCTTCTCCTCATTGGAAAGCTTCCTGCCCGCCGCCTCGAAGCGCGCCATGGCGGCCAGATGATCCTTGTCGGGTCCTGCAGGCGTTGCAGCGCCGCCGCCCCCCGCGCCTGGAGGCTCCAAGCCTTGCGACGCGCGACGCGCCTGCACGCCGGCGACGAAGCCTTCCAGATAGCGGCGCTGCTCGTCGGTGAAGTCTTGCGCGCTCATGGCCTATGCCGCCTCCGCGTGCGCCTTGCCAAAGGCCAGCGCAGCCCGAAGCGGCGCGATCGGCGCTGCCAGCCGAACGAGATCGCGGTACCAGAGGGAGTCGGCCGTGTCGCCGAACAGCACGACCCCGACGAGACGGTCGTCACGAATGACCAGCTTGCGATAGGTGGGGGCGCCTTCATCCTCCAGCAGGATGGTGTCGGCGCACGCCCCCTCGAAGTCGCCCATGGAGAACACGGGCACGCCCGATACCTTGAGGCTGGCCGCCGCCAGCGACCCCTCGTAGCGCGCCGGCATGCCTGCGAGATGGCGCGCCAGCACTCTGGCCTGCTCGTAGACCGGCTCCACCACGCCGTAGCATCGACCGCGGTGCTCGGCGCATTCGCCGATGGCGTAGACGCCCGGCCAGCTCGTCTCGAGCTTGTCGTCGACTTTGATGCCGCGGCCGATCTTAAGCCCGCCGGTTTCCGCCAGCGCTGTCTCGGGCCGGATGCCGGCGGCCATGACGACCAGGCCCGCAGGGAAGGCGCGGCCGTCCTGCAAGACGACACGCTCGGCCCTGCCGTCGCCTTCGATTGCCGCGGTCTGCGCCTCAAGCAGCACCTCGATGCCCTTGGCCTCCACCGCGGCCTTGAGCAGGGCTGCCGAGCGGGCGTCGAGCTGGCGCTCCATCAGCCGCGGCATGAGATGCAGGAGGGTGACCGCGACGCCGCGCTTGGCAAGCCCGCAGGCCGCCTCCACGCCGAGCAGTCCGCCGCCGATCACCACGGCGCGGGATGTGAGCCCGGTGCGCTGCAGTACCGCGACATCGTCGAGGTCGCGGAAGGTGAGAACGCCAGGGAGCCTGTGGCCCGGCACCGGCAGCCGGATGGCCTGGGAGCCCGTCGCCAGCACGAGCCGGTCGTAGCGATAGCGTCCGCCGCTCGCGAGCACGGCTTCCTGTCGCGCCGGCCGCAAAGCGGACACTTCCACGCCGGCGAGCAGCGTGATGCCCTTCTCGGCAAACCAACTGGCAGGCCGCAGCTCGATTTCTGGCGCTTGCGCCTCTCCGGCAAGCAGGCTCGACAGCAGCACACGGTTGTAGGGACGATGCCGCTCCTTCGCCGCCAGCACGATCTCGTAGCGGCCGGGGCTCAGCTCGACCAGCTCCTCCACCAGCTTGAGGCTCGCCATCCCCCCGCCAACGACCAGCAGCCGTTCGCGCCGCCGCCCCTCGACGCAGCAGACAAGGACGGTGCCGGCCTTGATCTTTTTTGCCATTGGAACCGTTGTCCTTCGCCGTTCGCATGGCGGCGCAGGCCCCCTGCGCTCGCTGCCAGCCAACAAAAAGGCCGCACGCCAAGGTCCGCCTTTTCAGCGTCCTTCCTGCTGAGCGGCGTTGCCCCCGGTCCTACGTTGAACCGTCCGGTGCCCGCATCGGCATCGGATTTGCTGCCACGCACTCAAGGTTCGTGCCAACTGCATGCATCAAGGAAAAATGCGCGACTTCAACAAGTTGTCGACAGGCCCCCGCGAGCTCGGCGCGTGCGTAATTGCCTACCGCTTCCGCACGCTGCAGGCTTTTTGTGCAATGCGATAGCGGCGAGGAGCCCCCTCTCCCCGCCGCCCTCGGGCCATCCACGAGGGCCACCTCGTCACAATGGTCCCGGGTGACGGGGAGAGGGATGGGGTGAGGGGCAGCCAAGGGCTCCAGCCTCTCAACGGCGGGGCCTGCACGCCGCTTGGTTTGCGCCTTGTCGGAGGCCCCTTGTGGAGAGGGTTTCCCTTGTGGCTGCCCCTCACCCTAACCCCGCGAAGTGCGGGGAGAGGGGATCCGGTGCGGCGCCTTGATCGACGCGCGGGGGGCCACAGCTTGGGAGCCGAGGTTGGAAATCCCATCCACCGTCATCTGCGTGACGAGATCGGCATATTCAGCGCGCGACATCCGGCCGTCCGGCCGAAACCACAGGTAGGACCAGTTGATCATACCGAACAGCGACATCGTGATGGGCTTGAGCAGGCGATCGCCCTTGGCCAGCGTGGGATTGATGTCACGCAGGACGCTGGCGAAAAGCTCGACCAGCCCGCGCTCATAGGACTTGAGCTCCTGCTGGCGCTCCAACGGCAGCGACGGGAGCTCGTTGATCTGCACCTTGTGCAGCGCGTCCGCGCCTTCGTAGGCCGCCAGGAGGGCCGCGACCAGCAGGCGCAGGCGCTCGGCCGGCGGCGCGGTCGCATCGTCGGCAGCCTGAACTGACCCCTCGAGCCTGACGAAATGCGCCTTGAGCAGATCGTGCAGCAGCTGCTCCTTGTTCTCGTAGTAGTGGTAGAGCAGCGCCTTGGACGAGCCGCACGCCAGGGCGATCTCCGACATGGAGGTGCGCGCGTAGCCGCGCTGGGCAAAGAGCTTCGCCGAACGATCGAGAATCGCCCGGCGCTTCAGGTCGTGGTCGGCCGCGCGGGGGCGCGCCATGGTCCCTCCTTCAATCTCTGGGGCGCTTGTCGACGATACGCTTGGCCTTGCCCAGCGAGCGCTCGATGGCGTCGGGGTCGATGACGCTCACCTTCGCCGTCACGCCGATGTGGCCCTTGATGCGCTCGGCGAGCAGCTCCGCGGATTGCTGCCGGCTCGCCGGCGTATCGGCCTCGGGGCGGATCTCGACCCGCACCTCCATGTCGTCCATGCGCGCTTCCCGGGTGAGCACGACCTGGTAGTGCGCCGACAGCGGCTCGATCTTGAGCAGCAGCTCCTCGATCTGTGTGGGGAACACGTTGACGCCGCGCACGATCATCATGTCGTCGGAGCGGCCGGTGACCTTCTCCATGCGCCGCATGCTGCGCGCGGTGCCGGGAAGCAGGCGTGTGAGATCGCGCGTGCGGTAGCGGATCACCGGCATGGCCTCTTTGGTCAGCGTGGTGATGACCAGCTCGCCCTTCTCGCCGTCGGGCAGCACCTTGCCGGTGACGGGATCGACGATCTCGGGATAGAAGTGATCCTCCCAGAGGTACAGCCCATCCTTGGTCTCCACGCACTCGTTGGCAACGCCCGGCCCCATCACCTCGGAGAGGCCGTAGATATCGACGGCGTGCATGTCGAAGGCCCGCTCGATCTCCTGGCGCATGGCGTTGGTCCAGGGCTCGGCCCCGAAGATGCCGACCTTGAGCGAGCTTGCGCGCGGGTCGAGGCCCTGCTTGCGGAACTCGTCGAGGATCGCCAGCATGTAGCTCGGCGTCACCATGATGATGTCGGGCTCAAAGTCGCAGATGAGCTGCACCTGCCGCTCGGTCATCCCGCCCGAGACCGGGATCGTCATGCAGCCGAGCCGCTCGGCGCCGTAGTGCGCGCCGAGGCCGCCCGTGAAAAGCCCGTAGCCGTAGGAGACGTGCACGCGCATCCCCGGTCGACCGCCCGACGCACGGATCGAGCGGGCGACGAGGTCGGCCCAGCGGTCGATGTCGCCCTTGGTGTAGCCGACCACGGTCGGCTTGCCGGTGGTGCCGGACGAGGCGTGGGTACGCGCGATCCGCTCCATGGGGACCGCGAACATGCCGAATGGGTAGTTGTCCCGCAGGTCCGCCTTGGTGGTGAAGGGGAACTCGGCGAGGTCCTCGAGCGCGTTGAGGGAATCCGGGTGCACACCCGCGGCGTCGAATGTCCTCCAGTAGTGGGGTACGTTGTCGTAGACGTGCCGCAGCGTCCATTTCAGGCGCTGGAGCTGCAACGCGGCGATCTCGTCGCGCGAGGCGATCTCGATCGGGTCGAGGTCCTCTCTTCTCGGGCTGAGGTCCAGCATGCGTCTGCTCCAGTCTCTCCCTGAACCGGCTGCGTGCGCTGTAGGTTGGGTCAAGCCAAGCGCAGGCCCAACGCGCTCAACGCGCACCTTTGTTGTGTTGGGTCTTGCCCCGGCTTTCGCCGGGATCGACCCAACCTAGTGTCCTGTCTCCGACGCTACAGCCAGTTTGTCATCCCGGGCCTTGTGCCCGGGATCCACCCCACATCGCGCTCCGGCGTTACTTGTGAGCTGGATCCCGGCAACAAGTGCCGGGATGACAACAGTA
>JBAPMW010000570.1:0-5672 GCA_049278815.1 Hyphomicrobiaceae bacterium | reverse complement strand
CCACGTCATCCCGGCGCCGCTCGCCTGCGCAGCGGGCGAGCGGGTCCAGGGCGGGACCCATGCACCTGCGCGCTTGCTCCCGGATCGGACGGCAGGCACGACGGCTCCGCGGCTGTCAGGTTGCCCGAAAGCGACACGTGGGAGCTTGTTGGGAGGTGCATGGGTCCCGGCCTGTTCCCGCGAGCACCCTGGCGGGCGCCCGCGGCGCCGGGACGACGTCGGTGGGTGGGACACGCGACGCGCACACGGCGGCGAGATTGGTCCCGCATGCACCTCAACGTCCTGGCGCTATCCACATCGAGTGGATAACGCCTAGCCGGCTGAGCCCGAGGACAGCGACCATGGACGGCGCAGGAAGGGGCGCCGTTCCTCGCCCTGCGCGCGAGCGGCGTGACCGTTGGTTGTGCCGGGGCGATCGGCGTGCTCCGCCTCGATCCTGTCCAGAGCGCTTCGCCGACGCCTGAGCTCGGCCTGCACGGTCTCTCGCACGCGTTGGTCGTCCTTGGTCATGGGCAGGAACCTGGCCTGGATTGGTGACGGTCTGGCCCCAGTGTGTATGCTGGTCTCGCATTTGAGCCCTGCCCAAGCGGGTTTAACCCTAATAGGAGCGTCCCGCCGCCCGCCAGGATGTCGAGGCTCCGTCATGCCGATGCCCTCATGCTGACCCCTGCCGACCGGTTGCAGCGCCCCTCCGAGCGCGCGCGGCTCAACGATGTCGTCGCCTGGATCGACGGGTGGGCGGCGCCTGTGGCGGCGGAGGACGTGCTCCTCGCCCACGCCGTGGGCCGCGTGCTTGCGCGCAGCGTGGAGGCGCCGCTGGACCTTCCCCCGTTCGACCGTGCTGCTGCCGACGGCTTCGCTCTGCGGGCGGACGAGACCGTCGGCGCCAGCGCCTACAATCCGCTGCCGTTCAGGTTGGGGCCGGCGTCCGCGGGCGTCGCTCCGGGCGTGGCGGTGGCGGTCGCGAGCGGCGATCCTCTGCCGGCCGGTGCCGATGCCGTCATCCGGCTGGAGCACGCCATGCCGGAGCCGCCGGGTGCGATGGCGGCGATCGCCCCGGTGTTCGCGGGCAGCTCGGTCGAGAGAAAGGGCAGCCACGCGGTGCGCGGCAGCGTCCTCCTGGCCTCGGGCCGTCGGCTCGACGCCAGCAATGTCGGCCTGCTGGCCGCGGCGGGGTTGGCGCGCGTCTCGGTCATGGGCATGCCGCGGGTGCGGTGCGTACTGCTCGCAGGGCGAGCCATCGAGGCCGGGCGGGCGCCGGCGGCGGGGGAGATCTACGATGCCAATGGACCGATGCTGGCGGCGCTGGTCGGGCGCGACGGGGGTGTGGTGGCCGGCCGGCACCGCGTCGAGCGCGACGAGAAGGCGCTGGGGGAGGCGCTGCGCCACGCGCTCGAAGCGCCGGAAGCGGACATCGTGCTGGTTGCCGGCGGCACGGGGCCCGGCGCCGATGACCATGCCGCAGCCGCCCTGGCACAGGCGGGCGCGCTGGCTGTGCACGGCGTGGCGGTGCGGCCGGGGGAGACCGCAGGCGCCGGCCGCGCAGCGGGGATGCCCGTCTTCCTGCTGCCCGGCGTGCCGGTCGATTGCCTGTGGGCCTACGAGCTCATCGCCGGCCGGGCGATCCGACTGATGGCCGGGCGCAGCCCCGAGCTGCCGTACGCGGTGGAGACGCTGCGCTTGGCGCGCAAGATCGTGTCGGAGGTCGGCACGGTGGAGGTGTGTCCGGTGCGCCGCACGGGTGGCGCCGAGGCAGAGCCCATGCCGTCGTTCGGAGAGGCCGGGCTGGCAGCCGCCGCCCACGCCGACGGCTTCGTGCTCGTGCCCGAGGCGAGCGAAGGCCATCCACAAGGCGCGGCGGTGATCGTATATCTTCGCCGCTAGCGCCAAGACGAGCCCTGGGCGAGGCCCTGGGGCGAGGCCTGGGCGCGTCCCCAAGGGTCGAGGCAGCCGCACGCATGACGACGGACATCGATACCGCGCTGAGCCGCCTCGCACGCCAGGACCAGTTCCTGGAGGTGGTGGATCGCGACGAGGCTATCGCCCGCTTCCACCGCCACCTCGATCTGCGCCCCCTCGGCAGCGAGCGGGTTCCTCTCGCGCAGGCCTTGGGCCGGGTGCTGGCGGAGCCGGTGGTGGCGGGCGTCGACGTGCCCAACTTCGACCGCAGCAACGTCGACGGCTTCGCGGCGCGCGCGGGCGATACGGTGGGGGCGAGCGAGCGGGCGCCCAAGGTCCTGCGCCTCAATGCGGAGGTCCTCACACCCGGCGTGGAGGCCCGTGTCGCGGTGGAGCCGGGTACGGCGACGCTGATCGCGACCGGAGGCATGGTGCCCCGCGGCGCCGATGCCGTGGTGATGGTCGAGCACACCGAGACGCGCCAGCAGGACGGCGCGACGCTGGTCGAGATCCGCCGCCCGGCGGCCGCCGGCCAGCTCATCGCCTTTGCCGGGTCGGATCTGGCCCGCGGCGAGACCGTGGTGCGCACCGGGCAGGCGATAACCTCGCGCGAGATCGCCATGATCGCCGCCGTCGGCTGCGCGCATGTGCCGGTGTGGCGGAGGCCGAAGGTCGCCGTCATATCGACGGGCGACGAGCTGGTGCTGCCGGGGGAGCCGCTCCATCCCGGCGCGGTGTACGATTCGAACGCCGCAATCCTGGCCGCGGCGGTGGAGGAGGCGGGCGGCACGCCCGTGACGCTCGGCATCGGCCGCGACGACGAGGGGCTGATCGTGCGGCTGGTGAGCGAGGGGCTCGCAAGCTGCGACATGGTGCTGATGTCGGGCGGCACCTCGAAGGGCGTGGGCGACGTCTGCTATCGCGCCGTGGCGCGTTTCTCAGACCCCGGGATCGTGGTGCACGGCGTTGCCATCAAGCCGGGCAAGCCCGTCTGCCTGGCAGTGACGGCCGGCAAGCCCGTCGTCGTCCTGCCGGGGTTTCCGACCTCCGCGATCTTCACCTTCCACGAGCTCGTGGCCCCGGTGGTGCGGGCGCTGGCGGGGCTGCCGCGGCAGGAGGCCGAACGGCAGGAGGCGACGCTGCCCCTGACCGTGGCCTCGGAGCGCGGGCGCACCGAGTTCAAGATGGTGTCGCTGGTGCCGGGCGCGCACGGCGACAAGCCGGCCGCCTACCCCATCGCCAAGGACTCCGGCGCCGTCACCGCCTTCAGCCACGCCGACGGTTTCATCGCCGTCGGCCAGCATGTGGAGAGCCTGGCGGCCGGCACACCCGTCTCGGTGCGTCTCATCGGCCGGGAGCGGCGCCTCGCCGACCTCACGATCATCGGCAGCCACTGCATCGGCCTCGACCTGCTGATCGAGAGGCTGGAGGCCGACGGCGTGGCCGTGAAGGTCATGAACGTGGGCAGCACCGGCGGCCTTGCCGCCGCCAGGCGCGGGGAGTGCGATGTGGCGCCGATCCACCTGATGGACCCCGCGACCGGCGTCTACAACCGGCCGTTCCTGACGGCGGGGCTGGAGCTCATTGCCGGGTACCGGCGGCTGCAGGGCCTCGTCTTCCGCACGGGCGACCGCCGGTTTGCCGGCCGCAGCGCGACGGAGGCATTGGCCGCGGCGCTGGCCGACCCCGGCTGCCTCATGGTCGGCCGCAACGCCGGCAGCGGCACGCGCATTCTCCTGGACCGCCTGCTGGAGGGAAAACGCCCGGCCGGCTACTGGTCGCAACCGAGGTCCCACAACGCCGTGGCGGTGGCCGTCGCCCAGGGCCGCGCCGACTGGGGCCTGACCATCGAGAGCGTGGCGCGCCAGTACGACCTGGGGTTCATCCCCGTGCAGGACGAGCACTACGACTTCGTGGTCCCCCAGTCCCGGCTCGACCGCCCGGCGGTGCAGAGGCTGCGGGCGTTGCTAGACGAGCCCGCAGTCAGGGCGGCCCTGGCTGCGCGGGGTTTCCACCCCTGAGGCGGAGCTTCGTTGTCGCCCCAACGCAGGCATGGCCGGCGAGGGGCGGCCATGCCCCTGAACCTGACAGACACAGACCGGGGGGAGTGTGGCAGCTACAGACGTTCCTGATCATGATCCACGCGATTGGAAGCGGACGAGTCGCCTCCCCTCGCAGGCTCCGGCGACGTGATCTCCCATTCCTTCGCGGAACTCCGACACTCGCTCGGGTGACGACTACGCGGAGTCTTGGGGTCGACGCGACGCAAGCGTGCAAGCATCGCGGAATCTGACGGGCGGTAGCTGGTGGCGCCTGACTGGCCCCGCGTCGGCGTAAGTCTGACCCGCGGTCCTCACTCGCGGATCTTGATCCCCGCGTCCTTCACGACCTTGCCCCAGTGCGCGATCTGCGACCTGATGTGCGCACCGAACTCGCCGGGAGAGCCGCCGGCGGGCTCCGCCGCGATCTTCGCGAACGCCTCGCGCACGGCGGGCTTCGCCAAGGCTTTGTTGATCGCTTCGTTCAGACGGGCGACCATGGCGTCCGGCGTGCCGCGCTTCACCACGAGGCCGACCCAATCCTGGATGACGAGTCCCGGAAACCCTGCCTCGATGACAGTAGGGACGTCCTTCAGGGCCGGCATCCGCTGTGGCCCGGTGACGGCGAGCGCACGCAACTTGCCGGTGGCAATCAGGTCGACCACGGGCAGCGGCGTGATGAACTGGTAGTGGTTGGTGCCGTTAAGGAGATCGGCGATCATCCCCGCGGCTGTGCGGTAGGGGACGTGGGCCACGTGCACGCCCGTCTGCAGCTTGAACAGCTCACCCATCAGATGGGCCGGCGTGCCGAACCCGCCGGAGGAGAAGGTGAGCTTGTCCGGCTGCCTCTTCAGGAGGGCGACAAGTTCGGCCATCGACTTGGCGGGTACCGACGGATTGACCACCAGGACGTGATGCGCGGACGAGACTTTGATAACCGGGACAAAGTCGACGCCGAGCCGAAAGCCGATGTCGGGTTTCAGAGCCGGAAAGGCCGTCTGCCCCAGGCTGATGACGCGTACGATGTGCCCATTTGCCGGCTGCTTCAGAACCTCGCCGTCCGCAATCGTGCCGAGTCCGCCAGGCTTGTTCTCGACGACGATTTGCCAGCCTTCCCTCTGCAAAAGCTCGTTGGCGACGATGCGGATGATGATGTCGGGCGGCGAGCCTACGGGTCCGCTGGTCACGAAGCGGATCGTCTCGGACGGGTAGGATTGCGCGACCGCCGGCACGGATGCGCCCAAGCTTATCGCCGCCAGCGGGATTGTTAGCCGGGAAAGACGAACGAGCTGCCTCACCATTGCACCCTCCTGCAGGTTCGGAATGTAGGTTGGGTTGGCCCGGAGGGCCTGAACCCAACGTGTCCGTCCGTTCCGGTAACACGCGGAGATCAATCCGTTTCTGTACCGGCCTCATCCTGCGACGTTACTACCATCGCTCCCCCGCGCGGATCGATGGTGAGCACGCGTCTGCAGGGCGGCAGATCTGGCGCGTAGAGCTGCCTGAGGTCCGTCTCCCGTTTGCGGGCCGCCTGCACGGCATCGGCCAGTCGCCTCTCGGCGACCACGATGTTCGTGTCGCCGCAGCGGTTGGCCACGATCCAGCCAGCTTGGATGGCCCTGAATTGCGCACCACACCCGATTTTCGTTCCGGACATCGCCTTGCAGTTGCCGATGGCCTTGGCCAGCGCCTGGCCCATCGAGGGCTCTGTGGCCGACCCCCATGCTCCGTCGG
>JBAPMW010000569.1:0-7004 GCA_049278815.1 Hyphomicrobiaceae bacterium | reverse complement strand
CATCGGCGTAGATGTTCATGTTCATGATGGCGGCCTTGAGCGCCTCGTAGGCGCGTGCCTTGAGGCTCAGGCCTTCGCCGATGGGAGCAATCTTTAGTTGCGTATCGGGCACGTGGCATCACTCACGGCAGGTACGCCGCACGCGTTGGTTTCTGGTATACCATACACCACAGGCAACCAAGCGGCAAGTCGCTGTTTGCAATCTGGCGCGGTCCGGTGGACAAAGAGAACGGATCGTCCGCGGGGAATGGCGTGCCTTTGCTGCGCGGCGACATGACGCCGATACGCCACGGAAGCGGTTCCTCGAAACAACTGTATTGCATCCAGCAGGTATTTGGCACAATGTATACCAGAGTAGGTCAAGTGCCCGGAGAACGATTGGGCCAGCGCCCAACCAGGCTGGCGCCCAACGAGGCGCGTGGGGAAACGACGGAAGGCAAGGCTCGTGGACGAGATCAGCTCGCTTATTGGCGGTTTCAAGGTCGCCCTCTCCTGGTACAATTTGGCTTTGATGCTGGTCGGCATCCTGCTCGGCGTGATCATCGGCGTTCTGCCCGGTCTGGGCGGTGCGAATGGGATCGCGATCCTGCTGCCCCTCACCTTCGGCATGCCGCACACCTCCGCCATCATCATGCTCTCGTGCATCTACTGGGGAGCCTTGTTCGGAGGGGCGATCACCTCGATCCTGTTCAACATCCCCGGAGAGCCCTGGTCGGTGGCGACCACCTTCGACGGCCACCCCATGGCCCAGAGGGGCCGGGCCGACGAGGCCCTGACCGCCGCCTTCACCTCCTCGTTCGTCGGCGCGCTGGTGGCGGTGATCGTGATCACCTTCCTCGCCCCGGTCATCGCCAGGTTCGCGCTCCGGTTCGGGCCAGCCGAGTTCTTCTCCGTCTTCTTCCTGACCTTCGCCAGCTTCGTGGGCATGGGACGAGGCTCGCCCTTCAAGGTGCTGGCGGCCATGTGCCTCGGCTTTGCGCTGGCGTCGGTCGGCCTGGACGAGGTGACGGGCACGGTGCGCTTGACCTTCGGCTCCGAGAATCTGCTGGTCGGCTTCGACTTCCTGATCGCGGTCATCGGCCTGTTCGGCATCGGCGAGATCCTCTCGTCCATGGAATCGGGCCTGAAGTTCTCCGGCAGCCACGCCGTCATCCGCTTCAACGTGGTGTTGCAGACCTGGAAGAACCTGCTCAAGTACTGGGTCACGTCGATCCGCAGCTGCATCGTCGGCTGCTGGATGGGCATCACCCCCGGCGGGGCGACGCCCGCCTCGTTCATGAGCTACGGCCTGGCCAAGCGCTTCTCCAAGAGGGGTGACAACTTCGGCAAGGGCGAGATCGAGGGCGTGGTGGCCCCTGAGACTGCCGCCCATGCCGCGGGCACGAGCGCGCTGCTGCCGATGCTGACGCTCGGCATCCCGGGCTCGCCGACCGCCGCGGTGCTCCTGGGCGGCCTGTTGATCTGGGGCCTGCAGCCGGGACCGATGCTGTTCGTCGAGCAGAAGGACTTCGTGTGGGGCCTGATTGCGTCCATGTATCTGGGCAACGTCGTCGGCCTCATCGTCGTGCTGACCTGCGTGCCGCTGTTCGCTGCCATCCTCAGGGTGCCGTTCTCCATCATCGGCCCCGTCATTGTGGCAATCTGCGCAGTCGGCGCCTACACGGTGCACAACAGCATGTTCGACGTTTGGATGATGCTGGTGTTCGGCGTGGTCGGCTATGTTTTCACCAAGCTCGACTATCCGCTCGCGCCACTCGTGCTGGCCATCGTGCTGGGCAACAAGGCGGAGGAGTCGTTCCGACAGGCGATGCTGTCCTCGCAGGGAGACCTGTCCATCTTCTGGTCGAACTGGCTGGTGGGATCGATCATGACGCTCGGTGTCGTCCTGCTGTTCTGGCCCGTGGTGATCTGGGTGCTGGATAAGCGGCGCAAGATGAGTTCCCGACCGGTTCCGGCGCCTGCCGGGGCAGCGGTCGTGGATCGGGATGCGGGTCGGTGATATTCGACCCGGTGCATCCCGTAGTGGGGAAACCCTATAAACCAGGAGGAAACCATGGCACGATCTTCGACAACCAGACGGCCAAGCTGGTCCGCCGGCACGCTCGCCGTCTGCGCCGGCACCTTGGCGCTCGGCGTGCCGGCGGCTGCGCAGGCGTGGGAGCCGACCCAGCCCATCCAGTTCGTCATCCCGGCCGGACCCGGCGGCGGCGCCGACCAGATGGCGCGCTTCATTCAGGGCGTGGTTGCCAAGCACAAGCTCTCAAAGCAGCCGATCATCACGATCAACAAGGCCGAGGGTGCGGGGGCTACAGGCTTCCTGGAGGTCAAGAAGTCGGCTGGCGACCCACACAACATCATCATCACCCTGTCGAACCTGTTCACCACGCCGCTTGCCACCGGCGTGCCCTTCAGCTGGAAGGACCTGACCCCGGTCGCGATGCTCGCGCTCGACCAGTTCGTCCTCTGGGTGCCCGCCGATGCGCCCTACAAGACCGCCAAGGACTACATCGCGGCGGTGAAGGCTGCCCCCGACAAGTCCTTCAAGATGGGCGGCACGGGCTCCAAGCAGGAGGACCAGATCATCACTGCGGCCCTGGAAAGGCTCACCGCGCCTAAGAAGTTCATCTACATCCCCCAGAAGGGCGGCGGCGCGGTGGTCGTGCAGCTGGTCGGAAAGCACGTCAACTCCTCGGTGAACAACCCCATCGAGGCGGTCTCGCAGTGGAAGGCCGGCGCGCTGCGGCCGCTGTGCATCTTCGACGCCAAGCGCAGCATCTACACCCAGAAGGTGACGGCCACGATGGCCTGGTCGGATATCCCCACCTGCATGGAATCCGGCGTCAACACCGAGTACCAGATGCTGCGCGGCATCTTCATGTCGCCGGGCGTTAAGCAGGAGCACGTCGACTACTATGTCGACCTGTTCAAGAAGGTGATGGCAACGCCCGACTGGAAGTCGTTCATGGAGCAGGGTGCCTTCAATCAGACCTTCATGACCGGCGATCAGTTCAAGACCTGGGTCGCGGCGACCGAGAGGGTCCACTACGACCTGATGAAAGAGGCAGGCTTCCTGGCTGCTGGCAAAAAATAGCGATCGCGAAGGCGGTGCTCGGCAATGGTCTACGCCGGGCGCCGCCGCTGTTCCGCCGCACCGCAGCCGTATCGACGAGAGACGAGACACTAGGGATGCATGAGAAGGATAGCGCCGCGGCCGAAGGCCCGGCCCTGGTCTCCAACAAGGCGATGGAGATCGTCGTCGCCCTGCTGCTGCTGGGCGGTTCCGCCATCGTCATCACCGACACCATCCGGGTGGGCTTCGGCTGGCAGGAGGGGGTGGGGCCGGCGCCCGGCTACTTCCCGTTCTGGGTCGCCGTGATCATGGGTGTCGCCAGCCTGATCATTCTCGTCGCCACCGTCGTCAGGCCGGGCGACGGCGAGACGTTCGTGTCGGTGCGGTCCTTCGGCCGGGTGCTGGCGGTGCTGGTGCCGAGCTTGGTCTATGTGGCGCTGATCGGCGGCATCTCGGTGGGGGCCGTTACGGTGCCGGGCATCGGCATCTACGTGTCGTCGGCCATCTTCATCTGCTTCTTCATGCTGGCGATCGGCCGCCAGGGCATCCTCACGTCGGTTCTGGTCTCGATCGGCGTGCCGTTGATGCTGTTCTTCATGTTCGAGAGGTGGTTCCTCGTGCCCCTGCCGAAGGGACCCCTGGAGGCCTTCTTGCTCGGCTACTGACGCTGCCTGACGCAAGTGCGGCGCGCCCGGCGCCGCGCATTGCGCTTCCCATCGCCACCTTTGCCGTCAGAGCGAGTGTCCCCTCTTTGAGCGCTACATCGAGGCCGGCGCCAGTGCGGACATGGCGAGACGTATCAAGTCGGACTGGCCGCGCGTCCCGGTCTTGGCGAACAGGCGCTGCAGGTGGGTGCGCACCGTCGTCTCGGAGCACCTGAGCGAGCCCGCGGCCTCGTTCGGGCTCAAGCCCTGGATCAGAAGCATCAGCACGCGGCATTCGGCCGGCGTGATGCCGTAGTGGCGCGCCAGCAGCTCGCCGGGCAGCTGCGAGGCATCGCCGATCTCGCGAAGGAAGACGGCCGCCTGCGCCGCGCAAGCCGCGCCAAGCTCGTCGCGCAGCCCCGCGGGCAACGGCAGCACCCAGGCTGCGAGGTCGCGCCCGTCGGCATCGGGGATCGGCGTTGCGATGCCGGTCTTCACCGGCGTCCGGCCGTCGCTGCGAGCGGCTTGAGCGACGGCAACGCGCAGGGCCGAGCCTGCAGCAGGGTCGCTGGCGGAGAGACGTCCATGACAGCGTCGCACCGCCTGGGCCTCCTCAAGGCGGCGCATGCCGGCCCGGTTGGCGTGAACGATGCGGCATTCGCCGTCCACCAGGACAATACCGACGACGAGCAGATCGAGTGTTGCTGACAGTGTGCCGTCCCGCAGTGTGGATGTGTGCAACATTGTAATCCCCTTTTCGCGGTGACCCAGTCTCCAGCGCTGCTGGAGCTGGGGGCGCGCATCGATGATCGGTAGTGCCTCGACTATGCCAGCGGGGGCCCCGCTCTCCTGCAGCGCGCAGCTCAAAGAAAGCCGCGCTGCCGTGAGGCGTCCGAGAAGGGGCCGTCAGAGGCGCGTGAAACCGCATGAAATCGTGCGGATTGCCCTTTTGCGGCCAAGTCCCGCCCGGATGCTGCCCGGATGCTGAGCGAGCACACCCCGTTGTCGGACCAAACGCATCGCTCGAGCAATCTCCGTCGGCTCGACAGCTTCGAGTGCCCGCCAAACCGAGTTGCCTCATGCTTCAAATCGATCTGCATTCAGGTCCCGGAGCCGCTCTCTTGAGGTCCTTGGTGGAGCGGCATGGCGAGGCCCTTGCCAAGGCCGCCCGGCTTCCAAGCCGCCTGTTCCTGATCGGCTCGCCTTGGGCCCCAGGGTTGGCCTTTGTCGGCGGAGAGGCCGATCCACGACGCCTGCCCGAGCCGCTCGCGCTCGAGACATCCTTCAGCCTCGCGGGCTCCGGCGAGCTGGTCGAGGACGCGCTGGCCTCCTGCGTCGGCGAGTGCGCCGAGCGGCTCTCGCAGATCGAGCGGGCGGGGGACAAAGTGCGCGAGGGCACCTTCGCAGAGACGGCGTCGGAGACGCTGCCCGCAGCGGCGGACCGGATCGAGGCGCTTCTCCACCACGAGCCGGGCGGCCCCCAGACGAAGGCTGCCTGGGTTCGGGGTCGGACGTTATCGACCGGCAGCGACTGTCTGATTCCGGCCGACTGGTGCCTGCGGCAGCGGCAGCCGGGCCCGCTTACCGTCCCGGGCGCGGCGCTCAGCACCGGTTGCGCCGCCGGAGCGACCTTCGAGGTAGCGGCGACGCGCGCCCTGCTGGAGCTCGTCGAGCGCGACGCTGCATCCCTATGGTGGATCGGAGGGAGGCGAGCAAGACCTGTCGCCGCCGACAGCCCGGCCATGGCCGAGGCGGCGCGGCTGCTCGGCAATCTGCGCCAGGACAACAGGGGACGGACCGCGTGGCTGCTCGACATCACCAGCGACCTCGACATTCCGACCCTGGCGGCGGTGTCGGCGGACGGCGCCGGAAGGGGGCTTGCCGTGGGGCTGGCCGCGCGTCTGTCGGCGCCCGAGGCGGCACGGGCCGCGATCTTCGAGATGTGCCAGATGGAGCTGGCCCACCCTGTCGTCGAGATGAAACGGCAGCAGCGGGGCGACGCGGGCCTCAACGAGATCGACCGCCGGCACCTGGCACGCGCCACCGCCATCGACGCTGGCAGCTGCGAGCTGCTGCACCCCCTGGGTCTGCCGCGCAGCGCTGCCGAGCCGGAAGGCGCCGCCTACCCGCTCGCCCAGCTGCAGGCGGCCTTAGCGCGCGGCAGCATGGAGGCGGCGTTGGTCGATCTGACCCGGCCGGAGATCGGCATCCCGGTGGCCTGGGCGCTGGCGCCGGGGCTCCAGCTCATGCCGTGCGAGCTGCGATCCGAGCGGGTCAAGCGAGCGGTTGTCGCCACTGGCGGCGGCGACCGCCTCACCCATGGCGTGGCGCTCATGTGAGCGCAGGGGCGTGTGCGCGCGACGGCCTCAGCCTTGCCTGGACCGTTTGCAGCCTGTGATGGCATAAAGGAATGGAGAATTGCTGCACCCATACTTCGGGAGAAGCCGCGTGGCGCCAGGGGAGGGGGCCAGATTGCAAGCCGCCGACGTTCCGGGCGCCGCGAAGCTGTCGCTTCGCATCGTTGGCCGCCTGGCGCTCCACGTCGGCGCGCGTGAGGTGGGCGCGCTCAGCCGCAAGTCGCGGGCGCTGCTTGGATATCTGGCGCTGACCGAGACCGGCGAGGAGACGCGTGAGCGGCTGGTGGGCCTGCTTTGGAGCGAGGTGGCGGAGGGCAATGCGCGCGCCTCGCTGCGCCAGGCGCTGCACGAGATCCGCGATGCCCTGACCCAGGCCGGCTTCGACGGCCTCACGGCAGACAAGCAGGCGCTCCGGCTTGACCGCGCGCGGTTCGAGGTGGACCTGTGGGATATTTTCGACTGTGCCGCCGCCGGCCAGCCCCACCCGCTTCTCCTCCAATCCGATCGGCCGATGGAGCGGCTCCTCGACGAGCTCGACGCGGTTGATCCCGCCTTCCGCGTCTGGCTCCTGGCCAAGCGCCAGTCCCTGGATGACCGGCTCATGCGTCTCATCGAGACCGCCATGCGCGATGGGGCCCGGCCCGCCGCCGACCGGGAGGGGCTGGCCCGCGCGCTGCGCAATCTCGATCCGACGCACGAGGAGGCTGCACGCCTGCTCATTCGCGTGCGCGCTGAGGCCGGCGATACCGGCGGCGCGCTCAGCGTCTACAAGGCGCTCTGGGATCTGCTCGACCTTGAGTACGACGTCGAGCCCTCTTGGGAGACGCAGGAGCTGATCGCGGCCATCAAGCTCGGACGGCCGCTGACGGAGCCGGCCGTGCGGCCCGGCCCGCCGGCGGGGGCCAAGCCGGCTGCGACGGCGATCGTCCGGCC
>JBAPMW010000568.1:0-3335 GCA_049278815.1 Hyphomicrobiaceae bacterium | reverse complement strand
GTAAATGTGCTTATGATAAGTTCGTGTGTTTTATCAATGAGTTAGATGAGTTGCCGTGGCAATGGCGTACATTTTGTTGCACAGCCTGGGCGGCAGGACGCCAATAAGCGCTGGACAGCGCCCGCGTGGCAGATGCAGGTTCACGCTACTCAATGCGTCGCGACCGATGAGGGCATATTCGGTTCGCGTCGCCAAGTAAGCGGGGTAAGCTTATGGGTGACGACAGATTGCCCCCTCAGCTGGGGGCAGAGCCGGTTGGCGTTGGGCCAATCGACGTGGATCCCACGGGGGGGCTGGAGGTCTTTGAGATCGCCGGGATCATCAAGTGGTTCGACATCTCCAAGGGCTACGGTTTCATCGTTCCCGACAACGGCCTGGCGGATGTGCTGTTGCACGTCACCTGCCTGAGGGCCGGCGGCTATCAGACGGCCTATGAGGGTGCGCGCGTCCACTGCCAGGTGCTGAACCGGCCGCGAGGTCTGCAGGCCTTCCGCGTGCTCAGCATGGACGAGAGCACGGCCATCCATCCCTCGCAGCTGCCGCAGCGCACCCACGTGGTGGTGGTGGCTGAGAGCGACTGGGAGCGGGCCATGGTGAAATGGTTCAACCGCGTGCGCGGCTTCGGCTTCCTTACGCGCGGCGACGGCACGCCCGACATCTTCGTGCACATGGAGACGCTGCGTCGTTTCGGCTTCACCGAGCTCAGGCCGCAACAGCTCGTGCAGGTGAAGTGGGGCATGGGCTGCAAGGGCTGCATGGCCGCCGAGCTCCGCCCCGACGGCGTCGCGCCGGGCTTCCCGGCGTCGCATTGATGGATTGGGGTCAGACCCTGCGGGTCTGACCCCATGGCACACGCCCAGAGTCGATTGGCCGTTGCCAATAGCCTCTCGCCAGATAGGCCCACGCTACCGAGAGGGCTCGGTATGATGTCGGACCCGGAGGGTCTGATAGGAAACTGCTCGACTTGGTGGCGAGGAGCGGCGAGCTGAGCAACGCCCGACAAGCAAGCGCCAACGCGGATCCCCCTCCCCCTTGTGGGGAGGGGTTAGGGGTGGGGGGAATCCCGACCTCGGATGTTCTGCAATTCCCCCCCACCCTGTCCCTCCCCCACGTCGTGCCGAAGGCGCGCCTCCGGCGCGACGGGGGAGGGGACGTTGTGGCACGCTCCGTTTCGTCATCGTGGGTCGGCAAAGCCGGTGCGCGGCTGACACCGCCTCACCCCCCCACGAATCGCGGTGTGCGGCGCTGGTTGACGGCGTCTACGCCTTCCTTGAAGTCGGCGGTCTGGCGCAGGCGGGTCTGCTTCGCCAGCTCGATGTCGGTGGCAGCCTGCACGCGCTCGGCGAGGCCGGCGCGGAGCGTGGCGCGGGTCTCCAGCACGCCGAGGGGGGCGTTCTCGGCGATCTCGGCCGCCAGCTTCTGGGCGGCGGCGCGCACCTCCGCCTGCGGCACCAGCACGTCCGCGAGGCCGATGCGGGTTGCCTCGTCGCCGCCGATGCGGCGGCTGGTCAGGAACATCATCGCCGCCTTGGACGGGCCGATCAGCGCCGGCAGCGTGTGGGTGAGGCCGAAGCCCGGATGGAAGCCGAGCCGCGTGAAATTGGCCGAGAAGCGCGCCTCGGGGCAGGTGACGCGCAGGTCGGGCACCAGGGCGAGGCCGAGGCCGCCGCCCACCGCCGCGCCGTGGATGGCGCCCACCATCGGCTTGGCGATGCGGTAGAGCCGCACGGCCTCGGCGTAGAGGTGGCCGGTCTGCCCGGCTTGCGATTTCCGCACCAGCACGTCCTGCACGTCGGCGCCGTCGCCGAGCTTGGCGCCGGCGCAGAACGCGGTGCCCTGGGCGGCCAGCACGATGGCGCGGCAGGCGGGGTCCTGGTCCAGCGCCTCGCAGGCGTCGGCGATCTCGCGGATCAGGTCGATGTCGAAGAAGTTGTGCGGCGGCCGGCGCAGCTCGACGGTCGCCACCATGCTGGCGTCGAGATCGACGCCGATGTCCTTGAACGGGCGCATGTGTGCGGGGTTTCCTCCAACGTTCGACTTCGGACGTAGGGCGGATCAGGGCGAAGCCCGTAATCCGCCATTTCAACCGGTGCATGGCGGGTTACGCGCTTCGCGCTAACCCGCCCTACGATCACCTACCGCAATCCCAACCCCCTCGCGATAATCCCGCGCAGAATCTCCGTCGTCCCGCCCTGGATGGTGAGCTTCGGCGCGATCAGCGTGGCGTAGGCCAGCTGCTCCTCGAAGCTGGCGCGGTTGGCGGCGTCCTCCTCCGCGAAGGCGGCCAGATCGCGGGCGCGGGCGGGCAGCTGCTGCTCCCAGATGGTGCCGACATCCTTGACGATGGCCGCCTCCACCACCGGCTCCTTGCCGGCCGCCAGCATGCCCGCCACCGACACCGACATGCGCCTTAACGCATGCAGCTGCGCCACCAGCCGCCCCAGGCCCTCGGCGCCCCTCGTATCGGGTGCCGCGCCCAGCACCCGCACCAGCTCGGCCAGCACGTAGTAGGTCTCCAGGAACCGCTCCGGGCCGCTCCTCTCGTAGGCCAATTCGCTCGTCGCCTGCTTCCAGGCGCCGTCGACCTCGCCCAGCACGTGGTCGTCGGGCATGAAGGCGTCCTGGAACACCACCTCGTTGAAGTCATGCTGGTCCGCCATGTGATAGATCGGATTCACGGCGATGCCGGGCGTCCTCATGTCCACCACGAACTGCGTAAGCCCGTGCCGGCGGTTCTCCTTGGTCGGGGCCGAGGTGCGGAACAGGCCGATCATATAGTGGGCATGATGGGCGTTGCTGGTCCACACCTTGGTGCCGTCGATCAGCCAGCCGCCGTCGGTCCTGGTGGCCTTGCACTGGGCCGCGAACAGGTCGGAGCCGGAGTTGGGCTCGCTCATGCCGATGGCGAAGCACACCTCGCCCCTGCAGATGCGCGGCAGGATGTCGGCCTTCACCCGCTCGCTGCCGTACTTGAGGATCACCGGGCCGCTCTGGCGGTCGGCGACGAAGTGGAGCCGCACCGGGGCGTTGGCGACGCGGAGCTCCTCGGTGACGACGTAGCGCTCCAGGAAGCTCTTCTCGTGTCCGCCGTATCGCTCCGGCCAGGTCATGCCGATCCAGCCGCGCGCGCCCACCTTGCGGCTGAACTCCTCGCTGTAGTTGCCGTCGATGGCGCCGCCGTAGGGGCTGAAGGTGCCGGCCTCGATCTCCTCGGCCAGGAACGCCCGCACCTCGGCCCGCAGCGCGGCGCACTCGGGGGGGAGGCGGATGGGATCGAAGGTGAGCTCGGTGTGCATTGCGCCTCCAGGTGGTGTCAGACCCTCTGGGTCTGACAC
>JBAPMW010000567.1:0-4021 GCA_049278815.1 Hyphomicrobiaceae bacterium | reverse complement strand
AATCCGCTCGCCCGGGCGCTGTTCGATGCCGATGCCCGCCCGGGTTCCCGCCACACCATCGCGTCCCTCGCGCCCGGCAAGATCAGCTCCGTGAAGGTTGTACCGCGCACCAGATCGCTCCAGGTTTATTCATGACGACGCTATTTCTGTCGCGCCTTCATTTTCCGGTAACGGTGCTTGGGCCTGGGAAGAGGGTCGGCATCTGGTTTCAGGGCTGCTCCTTGCGCTGCCCCGGCTGCATCTCGGCCGACACGTGGCGTCCGCGCCGGGGACGCACCACCGTCGCCAGCGTCATCGAGACCGTGCGCCCCTGGCTCCGGGATGCCGATGGCGTGACGATCTCCGGCGGCGAGCCCTTCGAGCAGCCCGCTGCCCTGGTCGCGCTGCTGGCGGCCATCCGCGGGACCTTCGACGGCGATATCCTCGTCTACACGGGACTCGAGCTGAGCGCCATTGACGACGTTCTGCACCGTGCCGAAGGGCTGATCGACGCCCTCATCACCGGGCCGTACCGCAACGATCTTCCCCAGACGCTGCCGCTGCGCGGAAGCGACAACCAGAACCTCCATCTGCTCACGGACCTGGGACGCCGGCGCTTCGCCGATCTTGGTGCAGCGTCAGGCGATACCGCGCCGGTGCTCGACGCCATGTTCGATGCGGACGGGACGATCTGGTTCGCGGGCATCCCGAGGCAGGGAGATTTCGAGCGGCTGCGCGCGGGCCTTACGGCAGCCGGGCACACAGTCGCTGTCAGCGTGGAACGGTCGGTGGTGCGTGGGAGAAGAGATGAGCGAGGGGATGATCAAGAAGTGTCCGAAATGCTGTGATGCTCGACCTGCCGTCGAGATTTATTGCCAAGGCATTTTCAACGGGGAGCTGTGCAATTACCCACTCTATGGTGTGTCAGCTGTTTCGTCCGACGGGCTGCCGCCGGAGGGCCTGGAAGCTCCCAGTGCGGCTTCCAATGACGCCGCGCGCCAATGCAGTCAGGGCCACACCGTGCCTGCCGGCGACCTCCTGTGCCCCGTGTGCAGCGAGATCGTTCAGGAGCCCGCCCCTCCGGGATTCGGCGAAGGTGCGCAGGCGCCATTTGGTCCGCAGGATGAAGGGTCGCAGACCGCGTCGACGCCAGATGGCGCAGCCGCGCCATCCCCGCCGGCCCTGGAGATCGAGGGTTGGCGTGCCGTCGAGCCGCTCGCCGCCGTCGGTTCGTCCGAGCGCTACCTGGTCGAGCGTGTGGACGGCGGCCAGCGCGGTGTGCTGACGCTCTACGGGCGGGGCGTTGAGCCCGACCCTGACGTGTACGAGAAGCTGCGCCAGAGCCGGCTTGAGCAGGTGGCCGAGGTGCTCGCGGTCGGGCAGTGGGAGCAGCGGTCGTACGAGGTGGTCGAGCACATCGACGGCCCCAGTCTGTGCGGCTTGCCCCTGGGTCCGAACGACAAGGACACCCTGCGCAACGTCGTCGAGACGGTCGGACGGGCCCTCGATGGGTTTGCCCGCATCGGGTTGAGGCATCGCGACCTCCGGCCCGAGGTCATCCAGCTCCGCGACGCGAACGCCGCCAATCTTGTCGTCACCGGCTTCGGTGCCGCGCGCCTCTCCGAGTTCGATCTGGATCTGATCTCGCCGGGAGAGACGACGCGCTACATGGCGCCCGAGGCCGTGCTCGGCGGCGTGGCGCCGGCATCCGACTGGTGGAGCCTCGGCATCATCCTCCTGGAGAAGCTCACTGCCGGCGCCTGTTTCGCTCGCCGTCGAGCCACGCCCGCACCTCCTGCCACTGCCAGCGCCTGGCCCGGTCGCGTGCCAGCAGGCCGCGCAGCAGCAGCGCCATGTCGGGGTCGAGAGTCTCGGGCAACGGCACGCCCTGCGTCAGGGTGTGAATCAGGAACGCGCGGTCGTCGACACCATCGAAACAGGCGCCGGCAGTGAGCTTCTCCAGGAGGATGATGCCGAGGCTCCACCAGTCGGACGCCGGCGCCACGCCCCCGAGCACGGCCTCGGGCGCCATGTAGCGTGTCGTCTCGCCAGGGGAGACCATATCCAGATCGAACTCGGAGAGGCGCGCAGCGCCGAAGCCGTTGACCACGAGGCTGGCAGGGTTGGCGTCGCGGAGCTGGATGACCTCGGGACGAAGATCGCGATGCCTCAGCCCGATGCGGGCAAACCCATCGAGGGCCCGTCCGACCGCCTCGATGACGTTGCGCAGGGTATCCTTGTCATTCGGACCCAGGGGCAAGTCGCGCAGGCTTAGACCGTCGATGTGCTCGACCACCTCGTACGGGCGCTGCTCCCACTGCCCGACCGCGAGAACCTCGGCCACCTGCTCCAGCCGGCTCTGCCGCAGTTTCTCGTATACGTCAGGGTCGGGCTCGACGCCCCGGGCGTAGAGCGTCAGCATGCCGCGCCGGCCGCCGTCCGTGCGCTCGACGAGGTAGCGCTCGGACGGACCGATGGCGGCAAGCGGCTCGATGGCGCGCCAGCCGTCTATCTCCAAGGCGGGAGGGGATGTCGCGTCTGCGCCATCTGGCGTCTGCGCGGTCTGCGACCCTTCATCCTGCGGACCATACGGCGCCGGCGGACCTTCGCCGAATCCCGGAGCGCCGGACTCCTGCACAATCTCGCTGCACACGGGGCACAGGAGGTCGCCGGCGGGCACGGTGTGGCCCTGACTGCATTGGCGCGGGGCGTCATTGGAAGCCGCATTGGGAGCGTCAAGACCCTCCGGTGGCGGCGCGTCGGACGAAACAGCTGACACCCCGTAGAGGGGGTAGTTGCACGCGTCCCCGTTGAAAATGCCTTGGCAATAAATCTCCACGGCCGGTCGGTCACCACCGCACTTCGGACACTTCTTGATCATCCCCTCGCTCGTCTCCTACGCACCATCGACCGTTCCACGCTGACAGCGACCGTGTGCCCGGCTGCGGTAAGGCCCGCGCGCAAGCGCTCGAAATCTCCCTGCCTAGGGATGCCCGCGAACCAGACCGTCCCGTTCGCGTCGAACATGGCGTCGAGCACCGGCGCGGTATCCCCTGACGCTGCGCCAAGATCGGCGAAGCGCCGGCGTCCCAGAGCCGTGAGCAGATGGAGGGTCTGGTTGTCGCTTCCGCGCAGCGGCAGCGTCTGGGGAAGATCGTTGCGGTACGGCCCGGTGATCAGGGCGTCGATCAGTCCTTCCGCACGGCGTAGAACGCCGTCGATATCGCCGAGCTCAAGTCCCGTGTAGACGAGGGCGTCGCCGTCGAAATTCTCCCGGATGGCCTGAAGCAGCGCGACCAACGCGCCCGGCTGCTGGAACGGCTCGCCGCCGGAGATCGTCACCCCATCGGCACCCCGGAGCCAGGGGCGCACGGTCTCCAGGACGCTTGCGACGGTGGTGCGTCCCCGGCCCGGGCGCCACGTGTCGGCCGAGACGCAGCCGGGGCAGCGCAAGGAGCAGCCCTGAAACCAGATGCCGACTCGCTTCCCCGGCCCCAGCGCCGTAATCGGAAAATGAAGGCGTGACAGAAAGAGCGTTGTCATGAGTCCTATCGAGCGCGCGGTACGAGCTTCACGGAGCTGATCTCGCCGGGCGCGAGGGAGGCGATGGTGTAGCGGGAGCACGGGCGGGCATCGGCATCGAACAGCGCCCGGGCGAGCGGATTGACGAGGTGCGCCTCGATCTGGTTGCGGATGCCGCGCCCGCCGTTGGAGAGATCGGCGAGGCAGGCCTCCGCCAGGGCCGCCCGCGCGGCATCGGAGATGTCGACGGCGATATCCTGCTCGGCAACGCCCTTGAGCGTGTCGGCGATCATCTGGCCGAGGATCTGGGTGGCGATGGGCTGCCTGATCCAGTCGAAGACGATGATGTTCTTGCCCAGACGGTTGAGGATCTCGGGCCGGTTCAGGACGTGGTTGAAGTAGCGCTCGATCTCGCCGCTGACCTTCCTTTGCACCTCCGGCAGCGGATCGTCCGGGGTGACGTTGGCGACCGGCCTTCCGGCATCGCTCAGCTTGTAGATTCCAAGATTGGAGGTGAAGA
>JBAPMW010000566.1:0-7076 GCA_049278815.1 Hyphomicrobiaceae bacterium | reverse complement strand
TGTGAGCGCAATGCGCCGATTGGGAATACAAGGGCAAGCACGCAAATGGCGTCCACGACGCTTGAAGCGCGAGTGATCTTCCTCCCGGCGGCTGGCTATGCGCTTCTGCTTCTTCGGCGGCAATCAGCAGTCAAAGTGGCACGAGGCCTCGTCGAGCTTCAGCAGCACGAACCAGAGTGCGTCCTCTTGTCTAGCGATTGAGCAAATTGCACCCTTGATCCAAATCAATTCTGGCAACGGAATCTTGCTGCCGTCCACGGCGCTCGGCTGGCGTCAGCTGGGTCGCCACCCGAAATGCGCGGTTACTTTGGGGCGCCCAAATCTGGCAAACGAGGTCCTGGGCCAGGGCGCCAAGGGAGCGCACCAGCTTCGAGGATACGGTGCGCCATTAGGCGCGCCGACTTTGACGGCATTTCCGCTTCGCGCGCCCAACGTGCAAGGCAAGGCGGAGGATACATCCACCTCACCAGCAGCGTTGGGCCGTCGAACTCGGAAGCCAGCGCTCGTCTGCTACTTTTTCGCCTTTTCGATCTTCGTGACCGTGAACTGACCGTTGATCTTTTCCGCGTCGAACTTGATCTTATCGCCCGGCTTGACCTGCTTGAGCATGGTGGGGTCCTGGGCGCGAAACACCATGGTCATGCCGTCGTCCATATCGAATTTCTTCATTGGCCCATGCTTGATGGTGATCTTGCCGGCCGACTCGTCTACCTTTGTCACTTGGCCGTCGACCATCTGGGCCATCGCCATCAACGGCAAGGCGACAACACCAAGAGCGGTGGCCAGCATCAGCTTTGCCTTACGCATCTTCACTTCCTTTCGACTGACTGCTTACGCTTTCAACGCGCCTCTCCGGCGAAGCCGCCATCACTTGACGACGACAATGCCCTTCATGCCGGTCTCGTAGTGGCCCGGGATCAGGCAGGCGAACTCGAAGGTGCCGGCCTTGGTGAAGCGCCACAGAATCTCGGCCGACTTCTTGGACTCCACGCGCTTGCCGTTGGGATCGTCGTGCTCCATCTCGGGGTTCTTCTCCATTGCGATCTTGTGCTTGGCGTTGCTCTCGAAAGAGTCGAGCAGGAACTCGTGCGCGAGGTAGCCCGTGTTCTTAAGCAGGAACTTGATCTGCTCGCCCTTGCGTACGTCGATCTTATTTGGCGTGAACGTCATGGTGCCGGGACCGTCGGTCATCACAATCTCGATCACACGGAATGGCTTCTTGGCGTCGCCCGGCTCTCCTGCCGCAAATGCGTGGCCGTCGCTATGCGCCATGCTCGGCCGATTGAGGCCCACGGTCTGGATGAAAGCCGCTGCTCCCATCACCGCCGACGCAAATGCGACGCTTCGAAGGATGCTTGGCATACTGAGGTCTCCATGGCTGCTAAGGAAAGGGAAGCGGACGATCAGTGATGACCGGTTTTTGGTGCCGCTTTGGTTGCCGGTGCGGGCGGCACAACCGGCGCCTTGGTTGGCGCGCTTGTCGGCGAGGGTTGCGGACCTTGCGCCTCGTAGGCGACCGTCCCCCGGGGATGCTGATACCAGCCGGGGTCCTTGTAGTCGCCGGCGGCCAGGCCCTCGCGCACCTTCACCACGGTGAACATACCGCCCATCTCCATCGCCCCGAACGGACCGAAGCCGGTCATCATGGGCAGCGTGTTGTCGGGTGCCGCCATTTCCATCTCGCCCATCTCGGCCATGCCTTGGGAGCCCATCGGCATATAGTCGCCGCCAAGCAGGCGGTTGATTCTGTCCCTGATCTGGCTTTGGTCGACGCCGATGTAGGTCCTCACGTTGTGACCCATGGCATTCATGGTGTGATGCGACTTGTGACAATGCAGCGCCCAGTCGCCCGGCTCGTCGGCGACGAACTCGTAGGCACGCATTGCGCCGACGGGCACATCGATGGTCGTTTCCGGCCAGCGCGCGCTCTCCGCCACCCATCCACCGTCGGTGCAGGTGACCGCGAAATGGTAGCCGTGCATATGGATCGGGTGGTTGGTCATGGTGAGGTTGCCTATCCGTACTCTCACGCGGTCACCCTTGCGCACGGCGAGATGATCAATCGCAGGGAACACCCGCGAGTTGAAGGTCCAGTGCGTGAAATCCGTCATCTCGTTGATCTTCGGCAGGTAAGTACCGGGATCGATGGCGTAAGTGGCGAGCAAGAACACGAAGTCGCGGTCGACGGGCATGAGCTTGGTATCCCTCGGATGCACGACGAAGGAGCCCATCATGCCCATCGCCATTTGCACCATCTCGTCCGCATGCGGATGGTACATGAAGGTGCCGCTCTTCTTCACCTGCCACTCGTAGACCATCGTCTTGCCGGGCTTGATGTGCGGCTGCGTGAGCCCGCCGACGCCGTCCATGCCGCAGGGCAGCAGCATGCCGTGCCAGTGGATGGTGGTGTGCTCTGGCAGCTTGTTGCTGACGAAGATCCGGACCTTGTCGCCCTCGACGCACTCGATGGTCGGGCCCGGCGACTGGCCGTTGTAACCCCACAGATGCGCCTGCATGCCTGGCGCGATCTCGCGCACCACAGGCTCGGCGACGAGATGGAACTCCTTCCAGTCGCCGTTCATGCGCCACGGCAGGCTCCAGCCGTTGAGGGTCACCACGGGCCGGTACTCGGGTCCTGATGTCGGGACCAGCGGCGGCTGCATCAGCGGCGAGGCCTGAGTGGGCGCTTCGGGGATTGCCGCGGCAGCGAAGCGGCCACTGACCTGACTCACGGCCGCAAGCGCGAGGCCCGAGGTCGCAAGGAACGTTCGGCGTGAGATCGTCATGGGAGAAGTCCTTCGCAAAGTCAGTGGCCGCCGGGCTGAGCGCCTGCCGCTGCGGCTGTTGTCGTTGGCATTTCAGCGGTCTCGCCCCCGCGCCCGCCGATGATCGCGGCGTGGAGGTCCACGCTAGCCACCCAGAATTCCCGGCGTGCCTCGACGGCTTGGATGCTGGCCGTGATGCGGGCGCGCGCTTCGGCCAACAGGACGAACAGGTCTTTCATCATCGCGTTGTAGTTGAGCATGGTCTCGTCGGAGATGATCTTCCGCAGAGGCAGGACCTCGCGCTCGTATTGCCGTGCGATATCGTAGGCGCCCCGGTAGGCTTGATAGGCTTCCCGCGCTTCGGAGCGGACGTTGACCGCGCGCGCGAGCAGGCGGTTCACCGCATGCATGTAGGTCTCCTCGGCCAGCCGCACGCGCGCCTCGCCGAAGTCGTAGATCGGGATCCGGAATTCGACCTCGAAGCCGCCCCGCTTGATTCGTTCAATGTCGACGATGCCGTTGTCGACCTTCTTATCCTTTTCATTGGTGCTGACTCCCGCCACCTCGAGCAGGTTGATGAAGCGGGTCCTGCGCGTGAGCCCCAGCTGCAGGGCCAGGATGTCGATCTCCATACGCGCAATGACGAGGTCCACGCGACGGCCCACAGCGTCCCTCTCGACCGACGCCACCGTCCTCGCTCTGCCCGGCAGGGCAGGCAGCCTGTCGGGTAACTTGAAGGAGACATCGCCCCCCCACAGGCCCAGGACACGGGTCAGGCGCTCGCGCTCGCTCCTTTGCCTCAATCGGGCGGTCGCTAGCTGCGCGCTCAGCTCCGCATAGAAGACATGCTCGCGCGCCTGCTCCAGCTTGGACATCGCACCGGTCTCGCCGAGCTGCTTGGCGAGGTCGGAAACGGCCTCGGCGGACTTGCGAGACTCTTCGAGGAGCTTGACGGTCTCGTTGGCAGCGACGGCGCGATAATAGGTGCGCGCCGCGTCCATCGCGATGCGCAGGGTCATCTCGGCCGCGCGGGCTTGCGCCTGCGCAAACCGAGCTTCGGCGATCTCACGCTGCCTTGGCAACGTCAGCAGCGCCAGCACGTTCTGCACGATCATGCGCTCGATCTCGAAGCCGGAGCCGACCGTGCGTTGCAACGAAAGGGTCGGCGCGGGTGGCAAGCTCGCCTCCACCATCTGCGCCTCCGAGATACCGAGCTCGTTGAAGGCGGCCTGCAGACTGCGGTTGTTGATGAGCGCAATCTGTACGGCACTCCATGCCGTGAGCGGCCTCGCCTTCAGCGCCTTCACACGGGCCGCCACCATTGCGGCATCGCGCTCGTCGCGAAGTTTCACTATATCCTTGCCAAGCTCCGCGCCCGCGGCCGCCTGGACCGCCAGCATGCCTCCATCCGGACTGAACTTGGCGCAGCCGCCCATGCCGACAGCCACGCTGAGCAGCAGTGCTGCCAGGTACGCCTGCCGTCCGTGCTGCTCGAATATCCCCCTCGAATCCATGTCGTCGTCTCGTCCTTGCTCCATGCGCGCAGCCGGCTTGGTGGCTGACTACGCTTCACCGCTTGGGTTGCGGTTGCGTGGGTGCACCTTGCTTGTCCTTCGGCGTTTGCTTTGGCGCGACGCGGCGGTTCACGTCGCCCCAGGGCAACGGCTGGACGGGGCGATAGGACTTGGTCCCCGAGGTGACCGGGCTGTAGCGGTTTGCCTTGACCGGCGCACCTGGATCGTCAGGGCTTGCGGCCTGCCCACCGGCGGCAAGCGCCGTGGCAAGAAGACCGCCGAGGAGAAGTGAAAGAGGATGCATGCACATTGGGTCTTTGGCCTTGACTTGCGGATACGCGACGGCTGGCGGATCTTCCACCATGGTGGCCCGCGGGCCATACAGACTTGGATGAAGGCTTACCGGTCCACTGCCCGCGTTTGCGCAGACGGACGCCGGCTCGACCCGAGCCCGGGCTAGAGCGCGATGGCGCTTCGAGGCGGTCGCTCGATTCCGCCGGGAATCGTCGCTGCCAAAGCCAGGACCGGCGGCAGCTCGACCTTGTCGGCGGACCCCCAAGGATCGGTTACGGTCAGGGTTGGGACGTCGACGCCAGCATGGCAGGCGACGCTAGCACAACAGCACGTGCTCTCGTGTACAGGCTGAACGGGCTTGTGGGCAGGTGCAGCGTCCAGGTTACGACGCAGGTCAGCGAAGTGGCTATCCTCACCGCTCTTGTCTGGATGAGCGATCCGCCGTTCTGGGGAAGCCGATATGGCGGAGGCGTCAAACCCGTGCAGCGTCAGGTGATCGAGTCTGAGGGGCTGACCTACGTCCGTCGCAAGTGTTACTCGGTCGAGGACAAGTACAGCGCCGACAGGCGGCTGCGTTCCATGCTCATGACCAGGGTGAGCCCAGGCCGCACAGGGGAACCCGGCCGCCAGGGCGACAAGCATCACCAGAGCTTTGAGCCAAGTACGCATCGGGTCGAGCTGCATCCGCAAGCTTTTATTCTCTATTACAGATTCGACTGTCCGCCGACAAGTCTGAGGCTTCAGAGCTGATGGCACCGCGTCGCGATTTGCCTGGACCGTGCTGTCTCGGTAACCTTGATGAGCCGTCGCGGCAGGGCAAATCGTGGCCCGAAGCCCACCACCCTCGCGGTTGGCGAACAGGACATCCCCACCGAGCGCCCGCATGATGCCCTTGAAGGCGGTGTCTCAGGTCAAGGTGGAGACGAGTCCGGGCTCCACGCGCTGGAGGAGGCGGCCCAGCAGGTCATAGGCGAAGATGGTGACCTCGCTTGCCGCATTGGTCTGGGTCTTGACGTTGCGAGGCGAGTGGGTTCTGGATTGATCCGGATCAAGGTGCTGTTCGCCCATCCTGCATAAGAAGACATGGTCTTGCGTGCCGCTCTGCCCGTCGATGAAGGCTGATCATCGTGTGCAGCTCACTTGCACTGTTGGGCCTGCGCTTGCTGGTCGCGGCAGACCTTTGCTCTTTGGTGGTCTTGCCGGCGGCGGCGCATCCAGGACATGGACACGATAGAACGGCAATCGGCACATTGGTTGCGTTTGACGTGCCGGTGGACAAAATTGCACACCAAGATGTCCGACAGGGAGAAGAGACGGTCACTGCCTCTGCCGTCGAGGCATCAGCGTTGGCCGCTTGCTGGTGTCACCGAGGTGGGACGTTCATGGGTTGCGGGTTCGGAACGACCTGCGCATGCGGATCATGTGATCATGGCTGCGCTGTAGCACTGTCGTACAGTGCTGACCTGCTGCTTCTTGGCGCCAACGGAAAGATTGGTGCCCTCCGGCAGCAGGTCCTCGGCGGCCTTGATCCCACTCCGGACGACCGACCACCCCGCCTCTAGGCGTGACAGGCTGCCGGCTCGGCTCAGGCGCAAGCCGCCCGGACCAAGCTCACCAGCTGCGCCGGCCATGATCTGTGTGCGAGACGGTGCCTTGCAAGCCATCCAATCACACTCACACACACAGCGGGATCAACAAGATGCATCGTCGCGATTTCCTCAAGGCCGCCCTCGTCGGCGGATCTTCCGCAGTTCTGCTCTCGGCACTCGGCGTGCCTCGCGGCGCTGTGCGGGGGCTTGTCACCCCGGCTGATGCTGCTGCGGAGACGCCGCGCAAGCTCAGGATCATCTCCCGAACGCTCGAGATCGACAAACGGGCGGCCAACGTATTCGGTCTCGTCGATGCCGAGGGGCGGCCTGGGCTCACCTACAACGCGGATGAAGCATTCAAGGTCAGGCTCACGAATGAGCTCCGCGAGCCGACGCTCATCCACTGGCACGGATTGCGGCCGCCGTATGAGCAGGACGGTGTGCCGAACATGCCCGCTCCCATGCTGGAGGCCGGCAATACGCGAGAATACGATTTTCCAGTGGGCGCAGCCGGTACACACTGGATGCACGCCCACACCTTGCAGGAGCAGAACCTCCTTGCCGCTCCGCTCGTGGTCCGCGACCGCGAGGAGGTCGGACGAGACGAGCAGGAGGTTGTCGTGCTGCTGCACGACTTCTCCTTCACACCTGCCGAGGAGTTGCTCGCCCCGTCTCAAGCGCTCGACCGGGGGCCACGGCATGGATGGCGGCATGGGCGCCATGGATCTCAATGACATCGACTACGACGCCTACCTCGCCAACGACCCGGAGATCGTCAGGGTTGAAAGCGGAGGCCGCGTTCGCCTCAGGATCATCAACGGCGCGACTGCAACCGTGTTTACGATCGACACCGGCGAGGTCGAGGCCACGCTGATTGCCGTCGATGGCAAGGACGTCGAGCCTGTGCGCACGGC
>JBAPMW010000565.1:0-1974 GCA_049278815.1 Hyphomicrobiaceae bacterium | reverse complement strand
GCCCAATGGGGCCAGCGACGGCAGCGCGGCGGCGCAGGTCGAGCACGTCGCACGCACGCTGCTGCGGCGCTACGGCGTGGTGGTCTGGCGCCTGCTGGAGCGCGAGGCCGCGCGCCTGCCGCCCTGGCGCGACCTGCTGCGCGTCTACCGCACACTGGAGAGCCGCGGCGAGATCCGCGGCGGCCGGTTCATCGCCGGCATTCCGGGTGAGCAGTACGCCCTGCCGGAGGCCGTGGGCCTGCTGCGCGAGACGCGGCGCCAAGGCCCGCGCGGCAGCCTGGTGTCGATCTCCGCGGCCGACCCGCTCAACCTGGTCGGCATCCTCACGCCGGGTCCCCGCATCCCCGCCCTCACCGGCAACCGAATTCTCATCGAGGACGGACTGCCGGCGGCCGTGCTGGCGGGCGGCGAGATGCGGGTGCTGGCTGAGGTGGACCCCGCCAGGGAATGGGAGCTGCGGCTGGCCCTGCTTGGCCGCACGGCGCGCGGCGATCGCCTTGCCATGCCGGCGGAACGCGGCCGCGTACCCACGGCCAAGCGCGCGAGAAGCCCGCAACGGTCGCAATTGCCGCATTGAGCCCCAGCGAATCTCCTCCTGAGGCCGACGCCGCGTCAGGGGAATGAGGAGGTCGAGTCCCCAATTGGGTCCCCTGCTCGCCCTCATGGGGGGGATAATAGGGGACTCCTTCCCCTATGCCTCCCCTACGATGGACCAAGTGGCGTTGGGGCCTTTACCACTTGATTTTATGATGTTTTTTGCTCTCAACTTTCGTAGGAGATACTTCATGTCCTCTTCGGTGAGTTCGAGGTGTCGCCTAAGTTCCCCGGTGCGTACGCCAGGACGGCTTTGCTCGTGGGCCTTGTGCAGCAGTGCCAACAGGTCTCTCTCGGCACCTTCGTATTTAGTTGCGGGCGCAACCTTTGCTTCGTCCTCGCCTCGAAGCACTCTGGATGCTGACGTAGTGAGTTGCCAATAATGCTTCGCGCCTCGGCGCCTTGGATCGATGATGCCTTCAAGTACGAGTTGTCTTAGGCTTTCTCTAGCTTCCCGTTCATGTTGCTGGCAGATGTGGGCTGCCGTGTCGGCATCGATCTCGCCATGGCGTATGAGGTAGTTGAGCACCAGCAGGTGTTCCAAGCTTAGACGGAAGCCTCGCCGCATTGCGGACTCAACGAACGCGCGGAACGGTACGGAGTAGTCGCTTCCCAGGAAGATGATCCGCACCGCGTTCCCCTCGTCACGTATGACAGGAGGCTCCTTGCCATCCTGCAACATGGCACGATACATCCTAGGAACACCTAGGTTGTTTCTATTAGCCAGATTGAGGGAGATCAGGGCATTGACGAGCGTTGGGTTGCGGGTGACGGGCGCATGGCGAAGAATGTTCTGCACCGATACCCCACCGATAAGACCGCCAGGATTGGCAATCTCCATGCGATCATCAAACAGTTTGACTTGCGTGACGCCATGGCTCCGATAGTCACCATGCGCAAACGCGTTCATTAGGCCCTCGCGAAGCGCCAAGATGGGATACCTTCGGAACTCAAGGTGGAGAAGACCTTGCTCAACGACGGTGAGCGGATTGCTGGGCTGGATTAGTCCCTCAATCCGAGGGATCGCAATCGCCAGACAATCGTTGCCTCGCTCCGAAAGATCGTACTCAGTCGATGAGCGCATTCGTAAGAACGACCAAGAATAGCCCGGGAAGCACTGGGCGATGCGCTCATTCCTGCCGGCAAGCAAGATCGCCGCTTTGCGAAGGCGGCCGCGTTCACTGAGCAGCCTCATACTTTGAAAAAGCTCTCGGTCGCTCTTTCTGAGCAAATCATCCGGCGCTTCCTTGGATGCCATGATGCGCAGACTTTCAATCCCAGCGGGCGAAAGCAGCTCCTCCGGCGTGCCATCCACTTCGCCGGCCGTGACATCACTGTCATGCCTATCCCCATAGGTCCGGGACAAGCGGAGAAGACGAT
>JBAPMW010000564.1:0-6640 GCA_049278815.1 Hyphomicrobiaceae bacterium | reverse complement strand
GAACAATAGGCGAATACTGTCAGGCATCAGCCCGGTCCAAAGTGTCAGGGATCAACCCGGTCGGACAAGCCTGGTCATACATCTCAGGTTCATTCTTCAGTCGACAGATCTTGCGGAACCGGCGTGCCGCTGCACCGGCAATTTCCCCGCTCGTTCACCCCACCCCCGACCCCACCCCATCAAAGGGAGGGGGGACGCTGCGACTCTGCCTTCCCCTCGCTATCCACGTCGAGCGCTCTGCAATGGACGCTCCTTTTGCAGATTGGTCCTGGCATGATCCGTATCGTGTGGAATGTGCTTTAGCTGTCGAGCACGCCCCGCCGTCCGAGCCACGCCAGCAGCCGCCCGTCGATCACCACCAGGCCGGAGGCGATGACGACGGCGCCGGCGATCTGGTGCAGGGCGAGCGTCTCGTTGAGGAGCGCCACGCCGAGGATGGTGGCGGTGACGGGGATCAGCAGCGTCACCAGCATGACATTGGTGGAGCCGGCGCTGGTGTTGAGGTGGAAGAACACGACGTAGGCCAGCGCCGTCGAGATGAGCGCCAGGCCGAGCACGGCGAGGATGGCGGGAGCGCCCGGCACGGGCAGCTGCCAGAAGCGCTCGACGGCGCCGGCCAGCGGCAGCAGCATCAACGAGGAGCAGGTAAGCTGCGCCGCCGAGCAGACGAGCGGCGGGATGTCCCGCAGCCGCCGCATCCACAGTGCCGATACGGCGTAGGACAGCGACGCGCCGAGGATGCACAGCATGCCGACGACGCTGGAGGCGTTGGAGCCCACCGCCGCCGGCCCGACGAGCACGCCGACGCCGGCGATGCCGAGGACGACGCCCGCGATCTTGCTGGCGGTGAGCGCCTCGCCGACGAGCAGACGCGCCATCACCAGCGTGAACAGCGGCGTGGTGGCGTTAAGCACGGCGGCGAGGCCGCTGGCGATGCGCAGCTGGCCGTACACGATCAGCGTGAAGGGGATGACGTTGTTGATGACCGCCTGCACGACGAACGGCCACCACCCCGCCGCCGTGGCCGGCAGGCGCAGCCCGAGCAGGAGCACCACGGGCACCAGGGCCAGCGCGGCGATGCCGACGCGCCCCAGCACCAGCGTGAACGGCGGCACCTCGGGATTGGCGACCGCGATGAAATAGAAGGTCGCTCCCCAGAGCACGGAGAGCAGCACAAGCAGCAGCCAGTCGGAGGTGCGCATATCGGAGGAGCCTCGTGTGAGAGGCTGCTTGGATAGGTGCACCGCTTCCGAGCCGTCCACCCGATTCTTGTGTAGGTTGGGTCGAGCGCTGGCGAAGACCCAACACACTGAGCGCACTCCACGGCTTGTGTTGGGTCTGCCCCCGGCTTTCGCCGGGGTTGACCCAACCTACAGCCTACAGCCTCTCCCTGCGGATCTCGTAGAGCATGAGCGCCGTGGCGACCGCGAGATTGAGCGAGTCGATACGGCCCGCCATGGGAATCCTGACGCGCCGCGTGCACGCCGCGCTGAGCTCGGGCGAAAGGCCCGGCCCCTCGCTGCCCATGAGCAGAAGCGTGGGCTGACGATAGGCGACGGACCTGAAGTCATCCGTGGCCGCAAGATGTGCGCCGACAACATCGCCGCGCCAGCGCTGCACCCACGCCAGACCGTCCTGCGCACTCGCGCGCACCAGCGGCACGTTGAAGACGGAGCCCATGGTGGCGCGCACCGCCTCGCGCGCGTAGGGATCGACCGAGGGGCCGATCAGCACGACGCCGGCGGCGCCGGCCGCGTCGACGGTGCGCACGATGGTGCCGAGGTTGCCGGGATCGCGCACCGCCTCCAACCCGACCCACAGGGCATCCGCGGCGACGGTCGCCGGGTCAGGGAGAGGCTTCCAGACCTGCTCGAACACGCCCAGCATGGTCTGCGGGTTCTCCCTGGCGGCCAGCTTCGCGAGCACGGCCTGCGACACCTCCAGGCACTCCGCACCGGCGGCCTCCGCCCAGCGCACCAGCCCGTGAGCCACGCCGCTGCCGGCGCTGCCGGCGAGGAACACCAGGATCTTAGGCTCCCACCCCGCGTCGCGCGCTGTGACCAGCAGCGCGGCGCCCTCGGCGACGAACAGGCCGCTCTCGCGCCGCGCCTTGCGCATGTGGAGCGAGCGGATCAGCTTCACCCGCTCGTTCTGCAGGCTGGTGACGGTGCGCGTGCCCCGCATGGCGCCAGGGCCAGGATCAGGGCTGGAGTCAGAGCGCGGTTTCATCGCTCATCCAGCGCGTATAGAGCGACGTCGGCAGCAGCCTGCCGCCGCTCTGCTCGACGACGGCAAGCTCGCCGCTCTCGGTGACGCCGCGCCGGCCGGCCAAGCACTCGCGCACCAGGCCATCCATAGCGAGCGCGGAAGCGCGGATGGCATAGGTGGTGAGCACCAGCGCCGCACGCCCCGGCGCCAGCAGCTGGGCGCAATCGCGCAGCAGCGGTGCCAGGTGCGCGAACACGTCCCACGTCTCGCCGCTGGGGCCCCGGCCAAACTTGGGCGGGTCGATCAGGATCAGCCGATAGCGGTTGGTCCGGCGCACCTCGCGCGCGACGAACTTGCGGGCGTCGTCGAGAATCCAGCGCACCGGAGCCTCGCCGAGCCTGGACACGGCCTGGTTCTGCCTAGCCCAGGCGATGGCCTTGCGCGAGGCGTCCACATGCGTTACCTCCGCGCCCGCCTTGGCAGCCAGCAGCGACGCCGCGCCCGTGTAGGCGAAAAGGTTGAGCACGCGTTGCGGCCGCCCGCGCTCCGCCCGCAGCCAGCCGATCATCCACTCCCAGTGCGGCAGCTGCTCCGGGAAGAGGCCGAGGTGGCGGAAACTGGTCAGCCGGCACAGCATGGTGATGTCGAGCAGGTGCACCGGCCAGGTCTCGGGCACGGCCGTATGCTTTCTCCAACGGCCTCCGTCGCTGTCCTCGTCGTCGGCGCTGGCCTTGAAGGCGGCGTCGGCCCGCAGCCACACGCTGGGCTCCAGCACGGGCCGCCACAGCGCCTGCGATTCCGGCCGCTCCACGGTGAAGCGCCCGAAGCGCTCCAGCCTGCGCCCGTCGCCGCTGTCGAGGAGCGCGTAGTCGGGAAAGCCGGGGGTTGCGATCACGCGCAACAGGGGGGCGGACCCTGCGCCCCAGTATGGACCGGGGCCGACCCCCTCCGCAAACCCCATCTCCGCCGCGCCGCTCACGGTTCGTCTGCACCTTCAGGAAGCCCACTCAGTCAGACGCTAACGGAAAAGCGTCGAGCTGCGGGCCATCACGATGAGGACATAGTATATACGCCAATGCTGCACGAGCAGGAGCGGATTGCAACACGGCAGGACACCGGCATGCAGAGACGACGATTCGGCCGAACCGGGCTCGAGGTGCCCGCCCTCACCTTCGGCGGCGGCTGGGTGGGCGGCCTCCTGATCCGTGGCTCCGAGCGCGAGCGGCAGGCGGTGCTGGACTTCGCGCTGGTGGCCGGGATCGACTGGATCGATACCGCCGCGCTCTATGGCGACGGTGTCTCGGAGACGGCGATCGGCCAATGGCTGCGCTCGCTGCCGCCCGAGCGGCGGCCCCGCATCTCCACCAAGTTCAACGTCGATATGTCGAAGGGCGACATCGCCGGCCAGATCCAGCGGTCCGTGAGCGCCAGCCTGCAGCGGCTCGGGCTCGCCCGCGTGCCGCTGCTCATCCTGCACGGCCGTGTTGTCGATGCCGCCAGCGCGGCACGGGACGCGCGCAGCCTGATCCCGCAAGAGGTGCTTGGGCCCGGCGGCATCGCCGACATCATGGACGGGCTGCGGGCGCAGGGGATTTGCGACTCGATCGGACTGACAGGGCTGGGCGAGCCGGATGCGCTGAAGGCGGTGATCGACAGCGGCCGCTTCGATGCCGTCCAGGTCTACTACAACCTGCTGAACCCTACGGCGATGGCCCCGGCCGGCCCCGGCTGGAGCTCGACCGATTTCGCCGGCCTGCTGCACCGCTGTGCCGCCCAGGACATGGGCGTCATGGGCATCCGCATTTTCGCCGGCGGCCATCTCGCATCCAGCGAGCGGCACGGGCGCGAGATCGCCGTCACGGCCAATACCGAGAGCGCGGCCGAGGAGGCACGGGCCGGGGCGGTGTGGGCGGTGCTGGGCTCGACCTACGGCACCGGTGCGCAGACGGCCCTGCGCTTCGGGCTTGGCTGTCCGCTGCTCTCCACCATCGTCGTCGGCATCGGCGAGGCGTGGCACCTCGACGAGGCCCTGGCCGCCGCCGAGATGGGCCCGCTGCCGGATGCGGCGGTGGCCGCCGTGGAGCAGCTCTGGCACAGTCACCCGGCATTCCGGGCGTAGCAGGGCACCGGCCTGTCTACTGCGTCTCGCCCGCCGCCGACGCCTGCCGCAGGATCGCGAGCAGGGCCTTGGCACTGAAGGGCTTCTGCAGGACGGCCGCCACCTTGGACTGCGCCACCTGCGGGATGGCGTAGCCGGAGATGACAACGACGCGCACGCCGTGCTCGTTGAGGCAGTCGATGAGGCCGTAGGCCATCTCGCCCTTGAGGTTGATATCGACGATAGCCACGTGGGGCGTGCGCAGCGCCAGCAGGCGCTCGGCCTCGGCCGGCGTGGCGGCAGGCCCCGCCACCTTCACGCCCAGCTCCTCCAGCAGCCCCTTGAGGGCGTTGGCGACGTGCCAGGAGTCCTCGACCACGAGGACCTGCAGGTCCCGTAGCTCGGCGTTGGCGGGTGTCGGGAAGACAGTCGAGGACACTCTTTCATTTCCTGTCTTGGATAGAACCCCCATCAACCTATAGCCATCGCGAGTCTCGCCTGCAACCGGCGGTTCCATCGAGGTGAATCGTAATGTTTACACTGCGTTAACCAGCCTTTGGTCCACGCCCTGGCCCCTCCCGAGCGTCGCCTTCGCCGTCCCAGCGATGCCCGCGACGACGAGCCACATGGCCCGCTGGCGCCGCAGCGGCCGCAGGGCGCAATGAAACACTCAGGAAGAAGCCGCTGTGCTCATCCATCAGCCGCATGAAGCCGGCCAATCGCCGGCCCTCGGCCGCGCGATGCTTCACGATCCCGCAATCGCGGGTCGCAGCAGCCGTACCAGCTCGCCGCGCTCGACACGTTGCATCGGAATATCCGGCATATCCAGGGTGAAGGTGATGGGCTTCGTCGACCTCCCCAGCACGCGATCGAGCCACCCGCTCGGCGCGGGGCTGACGACCTTCAACGTCACCTCGACCTTGTCGTTCTGGTTGAGCACCTTGGCCCGGTAGGCGTCCAGCTCGGCAAACTCGGGCAGGTCGGGACGCTTGTCGCGCAGGATGCTGATGCTGCTGGCGCCACCCATCTCGCCGGCATACTTGGTGCGCAGCGCCTCGTTGAGGGCTCTGGTCCTGGCGACCGGCGTGAGCGCCTTGCCGTTGCTGTAGCTCACTGGATAGAAAAGGACTGTGCCCGTCCAGGCCGCGCGTCCGGGGATCACCAATGCGGAGAAGGGCGTCTTCGGCCGCTTGGCGCCGGTGTTGGCGAAATACGCGGCTTCTGCGGTGTAGGTGGCCTCGAAGCGGGCGCCAAGACCCGTCTTGGGATTATTGACCTCGAGCTGCAGCGAGACGACGGCGGCATCGCGCGCGCCGGAGTTGGAAATCGTGACGGGGACCGCGAACACTTCGAATCCGCCCGTCGGCTGCAGGAACTCGTCGGCGGTCAGGTCGCGCTCATAGGTGATCGCGCCCGTGGCATACACGCGGAGATCGGCCTGCTTGAGTGATGTCTCCCACAGGCTGAAGGCCGAGAACAGCAGCGCGACGGCGGAGACGACGGTGGTTACCCAGCTGTGGGAGTGCAGGATCGCGTGGGCGGCGATGTCGTTGGAATCCGTGCGAGCCGCACGGCGGCGGAGGATACGCATGACGGAAATCTCCCTCGATTGCTCCTCTACTCCCCGTTCGGCCCGATTCCCCCGCTGAATCGGGCCGAGTGCCTAGTGTAGAGAACAGCCAGGCACGCCTGTGGCGACAGCGCGACCGCCCGCTGGCCGAGCGACACCACCGGCCCCAAAAGCTACGATCCGGGAGCGTTTTCGGATTTGAGTCCGCAGGTAAACGCTTCGTGATCGAGCTGAGGCTTGGCCATTGACGGTGCGGCCGACCTCAAGAACGCACGGGCGATGCAGACACGTGTCAGACCCGGAGGGCTACGGATTCACACAAGTCGTCTGCGCGCTGAGACAAGCTGCACCCGGCGCCGCGTGGCACCGAAGGCGCCGCGAAGACTCCTGCCCCTGCGCCGACGGCAACGCCGTCGGCGCGAGAGGGGGGAGGAAGCCGCGCCACGACTTAGCTCGCGGGCCACAGCCTCCAACCTCTCAGCGCGCTCGCCAGAGCGGGCTAAGTCGTCTGGCGCGGCAGGTGGGGGTGACGTCGGCATGCGCGACCGGCCCGCCCCCACCTGGAACGCCAAGTACTTAGCCGGCCCGTTGCATTCGCTGCGAGCGCATCCGTGGCCGGCTAAGTCCATGGCGTTCCTTCCTACCCCCTCGCGCGCCGGAGGCTGCGCCTCCGTCGCTAGGGGGAGGAGTCTCTACCGCCCGCTCCCATCTTTCATATCGCGCGTTCGAGATGTGTGAATACCGTAGCCCGCAGGGTCTGACAC
>JBAPMW010000563.1:0-5227 GCA_049278815.1 Hyphomicrobiaceae bacterium | reverse complement strand
CCCGAGGCAGTAGGCAGTAGGCAGTAGGCAGTAGGCAATAGGCAGTAGTCGGTTGGAGCTTGTGATCCTGCGCTGCCCAGACTTTCGCCGGTCTATTGCCTATTGCCTATCGCCTACTGCCCGCTCGCGTCACAGCCAGCGGACAGCGCCCGCGGTGACGAGGAGAACCTTGTCCTGCGGCACCTCAAGGCGCGCGATCTCGCTGCCGCCGAGACGCAGGACGAGCCCACGCAGCACCCGGCTGACGCCGCCGTGCGAGACCACGACCGCATCGCGCCGCACCTCGGCAAGCCACCGGGCGACGCGGTCCGACAGCATGCGATAGCTCTCGCCGCCTATGGGCTGCCAGCTCCACGGGTCGGCCTGGCGGGCAGCGTAGCCTTCCGGGTCGGTGCGGGGCAGCTCCCCCCACAGCTGGCCCTCCCAATGGCCGTAGTGGATCTCCGCGAGCCGGTCGTCGGTGCGGTAGTCATCCACAGCCAGCGCCATCTCCCCGCGCACGATCTCCATGGTCTCGCGGGCGCGAAAGAGCGGGCTTGCTACAAAGTCCAGGGAGGCTCCCCAATGGCCCAGCGCCTCGGCCAGAGCCTGGCCATTGCGCTTGGCCTGCAACCGTCCTGTGGCGTTCAGAGGGATGTCCTGGCGGCCCTGATAGCGCTGCGCCCGGTTCCAGTCGGTCTCACCGTGGCGGATGAAATAGAGTGTGACACTGGGTTGGAGCATGCTGCTACGCGGTATCCGTTATTCGCTTTGGCTATTCACCATACACCTATTCGCTATTTACCGAACGAACGTGACAGCTTACGCAGCTCCGCCATGCGCGCCCGCGCCAACTCGGCGTAGAAGGTATCGCCGTAGCGGGCGATGAAGGCCTCGAGCACACGGAGGCTGCGCGTGGCCTTGGCTGCGCTCCACGCCTCGGCGGCCTCGCGCGCTCTGACGTCTGACGCGGGCTTGACGGCGGCGGGTGCATCGGCGCTCGGATTGAAATGAGACCGCCCGGTGAGCGCCGAGTGCTCCAGCGCCGCGCCCGGCGGCCGGTCCGATGCAACCCGGCTGGGCGTGACCGCCATCGAGAGGAAGCAGAGGAGGAGCACCGCAGCCACCTTGAGCCCCGCGCGCGTGACGGCGCGGATCAGATTGTGGATCGCGGTGCGGCAGAGTCGCAGCGCGTCGCGCAGGAGCGACGGCAGGCGGGGCCTTCGGACGGTCCTCGCCAGCGGGCGCCCCGCCCCTGCCGGCGGGCGCGATGGACGCTGCACGTCTGGGGCGGCATCCGGCGGAGGCTCGTCGGAGGGCGCCCGAGGCGGTGCATCGATGTGCGGCGCCGTTGCGACGAGGCGGACGATCGGCCCGCGGCGCGGGCAGTCGACCGCCGCGCGCGGGAACTCGATCACGGTGGCCTCGCTGCCGCTGCGGGCCGCCTCCTTCACGGCGTCGGTGAGCGAGGTCGTCTGCGCCGCGATCTGCTTCACGGCTTCCGTCAGAGACGAGGCACTACTCATGGCTCCCTCCATCCATCAAGCAACGTTGCCCGCAGCGCGGCCCATGGCCCATGACGCGATCATGGCTCTAGCCCGGCCGGGGCTCTCCGAACTTCTCCAAGAGCAGGTCGAAGGCGGTGGTGCCGAGCGCCTGCACGGTGGTGTTGAGCTCCCCCGCCAGGCGCCGGATGGCGGCCGCCACGTCCTGGTCGACGTAGATGACGATGCCCTTGCGCCCCGCCCGCGTGGTGGGCGGATTGCGCCTGCGGCTGGCCACATCCTTCAGGGCCTGGGTGAGCGACGGCTGCTCAGGCGACGGCGCGGCCCCCTCGCCGGGCTTGCGCGCGTGCCCAGTGGCCACGGCCTTGATGGCATCGGTCAGCGAGAGCCGCCCGAGCTCCGAGAGCTCCGGGTGACCAGTGTCGGGCTTCTCGATGTCCACGTCGCCCGACTGCTTGTGGGGGTTCACGTCAGCCTTCCGACTCGTTGTCTCGCGCCCAGAGCGCCTCGAGGAGCGCGCTGATTTCCTTGGCTGCCGTGCCATTCCTGTCCGTCTCCGTAACACCGCGACCGCTCTTGAGCCCCTGGGCGTAGGCAGGCAGGTCGCTCAGGCGCTGCGGCATCACCTCCAGCTCGTGTCGCTCCGCGTAGCGCGCCACCTCCTTGACGGCGGCGTCCTTGCCGCGGCCCGTGGGAACGGCGTTCATCACCACCACGGTCTTTAGCCTCGCCTTGGCGAACTCCACCACGCGCACGCAATCCTCCAGCGCCTGCAGGTCGAGGATGGAGGTCTTCACCGGGATCACCCCCAAGGTCGCCGGAGCCAGCGCGGCGGTGATGGCCTTGTCGAGCTTTGGCGGGGTGTCGATCAGCACCAGATCGGCGCCGAGCTTCCTGGCCACCCGCAGCATCTCGGGCAGCTTCGTATAGGGGCCGGCGGCGATACTGGGATCGTCCCTGCTGCCCGTCGTCCTCTGCCGGATGGCGTGCCAGCGCTCCGCCGACTGCTGGGGATCGAGGTCGATCACCAGCACCTTGAGCTCCTCGGCGGCGGCGATGGCCAGATGCAGGGCGAGCGTGGTCTTTCCGCTCCCGCCCTTCTGGCTGACGATGCTCCACACTCTCATTGGCGCCGTCCTTGGCTGGCATGTGCTAGCAGATTGTGCTAGCACCGATAGTTAGAGTTGGTAGCACAATCCGAATGGTAAATAAAGCGTTAACGCAAATCTCAGCATGCGTTGTCCCCGACCCGCGGTGATGGGCGCCGCGGGAGAGCGGTGGTCGCAGGTCGGAGTGAGGTGTGTTTCAGAGCGGGGGGCGCAGTCAGCCGTCAGCCGCGTTGCGCGGTTTCCGCGCCGGTTCTGCCGTGCGGCGAAGTAAAGAGCTGCCGCTTTTTGCGCCCTTACGGAGCTACGCGCGCGAAGCGCGCGTAGCAGGCGTCGGCCAGGCCGGAGGACCTGAGCGTCTCAAGGGGCTCCGCCCCCGTGGCAACCGCCACGACATACGCCCCGGAGGCGCGGGCGGCGCGGAGGCCGAGCACGGAGTCCTCGACGGCGGCGCATGCGGCCGGCTCCAGGCCGAGCGCGCTGGCCGCGAACAGGTAGCTGTAGGGCGCCGGCTTCTTGGCGCGGCCGGAGCCGTCGTTGCCGGCCACCGCGTCGAAGCGGTCGAGGAGGCCGCTGTTCGCAAGGATCTTGACCACCTCCTCCTGCGGGTTGTTGGAGACCACGGCCTGGCGCAGGCCGGCCGCGCGGGCGGCGCTCAGAATCTCGGGGATGCCCTCGTTGACCGGAAAGGCCCGCACCAGGCGCTCGGCCAGCCATTCCTCGTGCGCCGCCTCAATGGCCGCGGCCGGCGCATTCACATCCAGGGACTTGAACAGGAAGGCCCAGAAGTCGCTGCCGCTCAAAGCGAACCCCTCGCGCAGCACCGGCTCGGGGACGATGACGGGGCGTCCGGCGTGCGCCGAGAGGATGTGCCCGCACACCTCCAGGTCGAGCCCGAGGGAATCGACCAGCGTGCCGTCCAGGTCCCACAGGATGGCGGCCGTACCCGGCGGCAGGAACAGCCGGTCGTCGAGGCTGAGGGGCGGTGCATTGGTCACGGGTGTGGGCTCCGCGATGTGGGATGAGGTTCGGCAGTCGGGTGTCGGGCGTCGGAAGACAGCAGACTTTCGAAACCCGACGCCCGACCCCCGAGACCTTGCGGGATTGGCGCCCCGGGCCTAAGGGGATGGCTCTGACGGCGGCAGATAGCAGCTGGCGGGCCGTTTTGCGTCAGCCAAAACCCCGCAGGGTCAGAATTTCCGATGGAAGGACGCCGTGACCACCAACCTCTCCCGTTTCGTGCTCGCCGACATGCAGTCGGAGGAGCGTGCCCGGCTGCTCCTGCGGGCCGAGGCCGATCTCGGCGGCTATCTCGACAAGGTCCGCCCCATCATCGAGGCCGTGCGGGAGCGCGGGGACGCGGCGCTGAGCGAGTTCGCCAAGCAATTCGACGGCGCGCCCGTGCCGGCCGCCGGCATCCGCGTCGGCGAGGAGGAGATCGAGCGCGGCTGCGCCAACGTGCCGGCGGAGCTCGCCAAGGCCATCCTCTTCGCCCGCGACAACATCCTGCGCTACCACCAGACCCAGCTGCCCAAGCCGATGATGCTGACGCCGGTGGCGGCCGGCGTGCTGGCGGGCGAGCGCTGGTCCGCGATCCCGAGCGTGGCCTGCTACGTGCCGCGCGGCAAGGGCTCGTTCCCCTCCGTCTCACTGATGACGCTGATTCCGGCCGTGGTGGCCAAGGTGCCGCGTATCGCGCTCATCACGCCGCCCGGGCCGGATGGCCGCGTTGACGACGCCACACTGTTCGTGGCCCGCGCGGTGGGCGCGAAGGATATCTACAAGTGCGGCGGCGCCCAGGCGGTTGCGGCCGTGGCCTACGGCACCGCCACCGTTCCCAAGTGCGACAAGATCGTCGGCCCCGGCAGCCCCTGGGTGGTGGCGGCCAAGCAGCTCCTCGCCCGCCAGATCGACCCAGGCCCGCCTGCCGGCCCGTCCGAGGCCATCGTGCTGGCCGACAGCACGGCCAACGCCTGGAAGGCGGCGCTCGACCTCGTCAACGAGTCCGAGCACGGACCCGATTCGTCGGCCTTCCTGGTCACGCCCGATGCCGGGATTGCCGACCTGGTCGATGCCTACGTGCCCAGGATCTGGGAGCGCCAGTCGGAGGGTCGCCGGGCGTTCTCGCGCACGGTGCTGACGGGCAAGCGCGGCGGCATCGTGCTCACCCGCGACATGGACGAGGCCGTCGCCTTCACCAACGACTACGCGGCCGAGCACCTGCAGGTGCACTCAGCCGACCCGTTCTCCTACGTGGAGCGGATCATCAACGCCGGCGAAATCCTGCTGGGCGAGCACGCCGCCATCTGCCTCGGCAACTTCGTGCTCGGCCCCAACGCCGTGCTCCCCACCGCCGGCGCGGCCCGCACCGCCTCGCCGCTGTCGGTCTACGACTACCTCAAGCGCACGTCCCTGGTGCACGTTACGAAGGCCGGCTATCCGCCCCTGGCCGAGGCGGCGCGGACGCTGGCGGAGTACGAGGGCTTCGACGGCCACGCGCTTGCCGTCTCTCCCTGGCGCGACACGCCGCCGAAGTGATCGGTGCGGCGGTCCAATTCGACGATCCGCTGGCGCGACAGATCTGACACGAAACATACGATCGAGGCGCCGCCCGGATCCCCTCTCCCCGCTTGCGGG
>JBAPMW010000562.1:0-9091 GCA_049278815.1 Hyphomicrobiaceae bacterium | reverse complement strand
CCGACGGCCCCGGCCAGGCCCACAGCCCGTTCACCCAGGCCTTCCTGCAGCACGCGGTGAAGCCCGGCATCGAGGTGCGCCGGCTGTTCGGCTACGTGCGCGACGAGACGCTGAAGCTCACCAGCCGCGCGCAGCAGCCCTGGACCTACGGCACGTTGGGCGGGGACCCGCTCTATCTGCATGTGAAGCGGTGAAATCGTGAAGTCGTGAAGTCGAGTTCACGACCTCACGCATTCATCAATCCAGCACCATGGCGGTCTTCACCTCCACGGAGAGCGCAGCGATCTCCGTGATCAGCTTTCTCACCACTGCCTCGGCGAAGGCCTCGTAGTTCTCGGCCACGATCATGAAGGCGTTGGGGCCGCCGATGACGTTGCTCTGGTAGTACACGTCGAGGCCCGGCTCCAGCGCCAGGATCGGCAGGCCGTTGATGGTGATGCCCTTCTGCACGGCGTTGTCGCGGGCGTCGGCGGAGGGCCGGCCGCGGTTGTTGGCACCGTCCCCCGATATGTCGATCACCTGCCGGCCGTCCTTGATGCCGCCCTGGGAGCTCGCCGCGAGCAACTCCACCGCGTGGTCGATGGCGCCGCTGATGGAGGTGCCGCCGCCGTAGAGCTGGCGCGTGGTGCGCTCGATGGCGTCGGCAAGCGCCAGCATCGAGGTCTCGTCGGTGACCACCATCCAAGGCACCACCTGGGCCTGCTGCAAGGGGCCCGTCCATTGCGTCATCGTCACGGCGATCGCTTGCGACCCCCCGGACCGGATGGCCTCCAGGACGCGCCAGTCCCGGAATGCCCGGACATAGCCTTGCTGCTGCAGCTTGAAGCGCTCGTCGCTCACGCTGCCCGAGACATCCACCGCGAGAACGAGCTGCAGGTCCACGACCGCCTGGGCGGCCGCGGACGGCGCGCCTCCTCCCAGGGCCAGCACCAGGGTAAGGAGCACGGCGCACAGCCTGGCGCGGAGCTTGGGGGCGAGCGATCCGGCCATGGGCGGTCACCCACCCGCGATCGGCGGCAGGATGTGCACGTCGCTTCCCGGCGGGATCTCCTGGAACAGCGCGTCCTGGTAGATCTGCCCGTCGATGGCCACGGCTACGCCCTCTGCCAGGTGTGGGGCCAGGGCGGGGTAGGCCTCGCCCAGGCGGGCGATGAGCTGGGCCACGCTGGCCGCCTCGATCTCGAGATCGGCGACACCGCCCGTCAGCTGGCGCAGATTGCCGGTCAAGGTCACGTGCGCCATGCGCTCTCCTCCTCGCGTCAATCCGTAGGCCCCTGCCGCTTCAGGGCGACGCCGATCTCGTAGACGCGGGCCTTGGCCACGCCCAGGTCCTCGGCGGCTGCCTTGGCCGCCTCGCTCAGGCTCATCACAGGTAGCATCGGTGTCAATTTCGCGGCAATCTCCGTGTCCGTCACGGCGGCCGGCAGCGGCGGGCCGACGAGGATCACCATCTCGCCCCGGGGATTGGTCTCCGCGGCCCAGCGGGCGAGCTCGGCGGGGGTGCCGCGGCGCACCTCCTCGTAGAGCTTGGTCAGCTCCCGCGCCACGGCCGCCTCGCGCGGCCCCAGCACCGCGTCGATATCGGCGAGGGTCTCGGCCAGCCGCGAGGGGGCCTCGAACAGCACCAGGGTGGCCGGCACGTCCTTCAGCTGGGCAAGGCGTGCGCGCCGTGCGCCCGACCTGGGGGGCAGAAACCCGGCAAACAGAAAGGTATCCGTGGGCAATCCGGCACTTGCGAGCGCCGCCAGAGGCGCGCTGGCCCCTGGCAGGGCGACCACGCGATGACCGGCGGCGACGGCGTCGCGCACCAGCTTGTAGCCGGGATCGGAGACGAGGGGCGTGCCGGCGTCGCTGACAAGCGCCACCGACTTGCCGGCAGCCAGCTCGGCCAGCACGCGCGGCCGCTCGCGCCGGGCGTTGTGCTCGTGATAGGGCCGCAAGGGGCGGGGAATCGCATAGTGGGCAAGGAGTGTGCCGCTATGACGTGTATCCTCGCAATACAGCACATCGATGCGCGCGAGGGTTGCAAGCGCCCTGAGCGTGATGTCGCCCAGGTTGCCGATCGGCGTGGCCACCAGGTAGAGACCCGGCGGCAGGGCTCGCTCCAGCAGGGCCGCCAGCTCGTCGGCGGCGCGGCGCGCCGGCCCTGTCTCGGCCGTTGCGGCTCTCGATGCGGTCCTCTCCAGGGCGGGCCTCGCACGGTCGCGGGATGCCTGGGGGACACACTACCCGAGGAAGCGGCCGGCGCGAAGTGCCCGCGTCTCCTCTCCCCCAACTTGGGAATTGCCCTCACGGCGCCTTGGTTGCAGCTTAGCTGGGGTTCGATGCTGGGCGCGGGCCGGGGGGCCAATGGGACGCAGGGGTCTTGGAGTCGGGCGCCGCGCCGTGCTGGCGTTGCTGGGTAGTGCGCTGCTGGCTGCTTGCACGGGGGGCGGCCCGGGCGAGACGCCGCTGAACCCTCTCTCCGGGCTGACCTCCCCGCCACGCCCTGCCAAAGTCGCCCTCCTCGTGCCCCTCTCCAGCCAGGGCGCGCCCGGCGTCATCGCCCGCAACCTCAAGCAGGCGGCGGAGCTGGCCCTGTTCGAGCGCGACAGCCGTGTCGTGGAGCTGATGGTCAAGGACGACAAGGGCACCCCGGACGGGGCCAAGGCCGCCGCCGACGATGCCATCAAGCGGGGCGCCACGCTGATCCTCGGGCCGCTCTATGCCAAGTCTGTGGCCGCGGTGGCGCCCATTGCGCGCAAGGCGGGCGTGCCGGTGGTCGCCTTCTCCACCGACCGGCAGGTGGCCGGCAACGGCGTCTATCTCATGAGCTTCCAGCCGGCGCCGGAGGTGGAGCGCGTCATCGCCTTCGCGGCCAAGCGGGGCAAGCTGCGCTATGCCGCCCTGATCCCCGGCGACGGGTTCGGCAAGCTGGTGGAGCCGGTTTTCCGCGACGCGGTGGCCCGTGCCGGCGGCACCGTCGTCGCGCTGGAGGCCTACCCTGCCAACGCCAACGCATTGCTGGCCCCCCTGCGCAAGATCAGCGCCGAGATTGCGGCCGCCGAGGCCGCGGGCGCGCCCATCGACGCACTGTTCATGCCCGGCGGGCAGGAGTACCTGGAGCTGCTGGGGCGGCTGTTGCCGATGGCCAAGATCGACGTGCGCAAGGTCGAGGTGATCGGCACCGGCGGCATGGACTATCCCAACGCCGGGCGCGACGCTGCCCTGGTGGGCGCATGGTATCCCGGCCCCGATCCGCGCGGCTGGAGCGAGTTCGCCCAGAAGTACGCCAAGACCTACCAGGGTGCACCGCCGCGCATCGCCGGCTTCGCCCACGACGCCGTGAGCATGGCCATCGCGCTGGCGGCGGATGCCTCGGGCCAAGGCTTCAGCGCCGCCGCGCTGACGCGCGCCAGTGGCTTTGCCGGCGTCGACGGCGCCTACCGCCTGCGGCCCGACGGGACCACCGACCGCGCGCTCGCCATCCTGGAGGTGCAGAAATTCGGCCCCACCGTCATCGAGCCTGCCGGCGGCCTGTCCGCCCCGGCCCCGTCCGCCACGGCGGCGGCGGAGAAAGGCTTCAGCCTGCTCAAGGTGTTCCAGTAGGGCGGATTGTGGCGTAGGGCGGGTTATGGCGAAGCCCGTGATCCGCCGTGGCGGCCGCAGTCGGCCGGTCTCGATTGAGGTGCACCCATGCGCACGCCTGGCGGGTCAGACCCTGCCCCCGGCGGGGGCTGGGTCTGACCGTGGGGAGTAGGCGCAGTCAATAGCAGGGTCAGCAGAGGCAGGCAGTAGGCAACGCGATGCAATGGCTCATCATCGGCGATGCACCGCCCGCTGCCAAGAGCGAGGCCTCCAAACGATTTGGAGCCCCCTTCGCCTACGCCACAGGCAGCCCGACGTAGTTCTCCGCCAGGGTTGTCCGCGCCGCCGCCGAGCCCGCCAGATAGGCCAGCTCGGCCGCCTGCACCCGCTGCTCGTAGGGACTGGCGTCGGGGAAGCGGTGCGTCAGGCTGGTCATCCACCACGAGAAGCGTTGCGCCTTCCATACGCGCGCGAGGCACCGGTCCGAGTAGCTGTCCAGCAGCTCGGTGCGGCCCGAGCGGTACCAGGCCACGAGCGCCTCGACCAGGAGCTGCACATCGCTCACGGCGAGGTTGAGCCCCTTGGCCCCCGTGGGCGGCACGATGTGGGCCGCATCGCCGGCCAGCAGCAGGCGGCCGTAGCGCATGGGCTCGGCCACGAACGAGCGCAGCGGCGCCACGCTCATCTCCAGCCGCGGCCCGGTCTCGAGGCCGGCCTCCACATCCGGCGGGATGCGGCGCCTGAGCTCGCTCCAGAACCGGTCGTCCGACCAGTCGGCCACGTCCTCCTCGGCGGACACCTGGAGGTAGTAGCGGCTGCGGGTCAGCGAGCGCATGGTGCAGAGCGCGAAGCCGCGCTCGTGGTTGCAGTAGATCAGCTCGTGGTTGACGGGCGGGGTGTCGGCCAGGATGCCGAGCCATCCGAACGGATAGACCCGCTCGTAGGTGCGCAGCACGTCCGTCGGGATAGTCCTGCGGCTCACCCCGTGAAACCCGTCGCAGCCGGCGATGAAATCGCACTCGACCGCCCGCGGCTCCCCGCCCTGCCTGTAATGGAGCAGCGGCCGGTCGCCGGTGACTCCGTGCAGCGTCACGTCCTCGGCCTCGTAGACCACCTGGGTGCCCAATCCCGCCCCCTCGGCGGCGTGGCAGTCCATCAGGTCCTTCTGGATCTCGGACTGGCCGTAGATGCTGACGGCCTTGCCCGCCAGCTCCTTGAGGTCGATACGCAGCCGCCGCCGGCCGAACGCCAGCTCCACGCCGTCGTGGACGAGCCGCTCGCGCATGAGCCTGTCGCCCACCCCCGCCTCGACAAGGGCATCGACCGTGCTCTGCTCCAGGAGCCCGGCGCGGATGCGCGCGCGCAGATACTCGGGGTCGCGCCGCTCAAGCACCACGCAGGCGATGCCGGCGAGCCCGAGCAGCCTGGCCAGCAGCAGGCCCGACGGCCCGGCGCCGACAATGCCAACCTGGGCTCGCATGGTCTGCATGGGACCGCAGACTAGCTCCAATCGTTTGGCATGCCAACTGTTGGAGAGTCGCAGCTGCACGGGGAGCCCGCGCTCTACCGGTTACCCGTCATTGGCTCGTATCGCGTCCAGTCGAAGGTGCCCTGGTGGCGCTCGTCGACGGCCTGCTTCCAGCCCCGCTCGGTCACCACCATCCCGCCGAGAAACCAAGCGCGGCCGCGGCCTGCCGGCTTGCGTTGAAATCCAACAGGATTTACATCCACACTCCAATTTGGGGCAGGGGGCCGCAGGTTCGAGTCCTTCTCCCCGACCGTCTTACGGGCGAGCTGCGGCGGCGGGTTCCCTCGGGGGCCAGCCTTCAGAACGCCAACTTCTCGGACGAGAAGCTGCCCCCCAGGTTTTCGAAGAGTTTTCGATGAGTGAAGGATGACAGCGCGTATCTACAAGCCGGCGCAGACCGCCATGCAGTCTGGTCCTGCCCGCACCAAGGACTGGGTGCTGGAGTACGAGCCCGCGGCCGCGCGCGAGATCGACCCGCTGATGGGCTGGACCAGCTCGCGCGATATGCTGAGCCAGCTGTGCCTCTCCTTCGCCACCAAGGAGGAGGCGGTCGCCTACGCCGAGCGCAACGGCATCCCCTATCGCTTGGCTGAGCCAAAGCCTCGTGCGGCCGTGCGGAAGTCCTATTCGGAGAACTTCCGCTTCGGTCGCAAGGAGGCCTGGACGCATTAGCGGGCCGGCTGGCTGTCAAGTCGAATGTCCTATATAGGATGACGTGCGTATCTTGTGGCAACGCAACCACAGGCTATTTGCTATCGGTTAGCTGCTAGGTTGTGTGCGCTTGTGTGCGCGCGGTCAATATGAGCGAGTCGAAACGGGGAACGGCGGTTGCAACCCCGCGTGATCGCCGTTGGGGGGCCGATCCGACCCTGGCCTGGGTTGGGGGTCGGCCCTCAACCCCTCCTCGCAACCTCGGCGGGCCCAGCTCCGTGGCGGGCTTGGTCCATTCCGCAGTCTGCATTCCGTCTCCCGGCGATCTGGCACAACCGCCTCCGTTCCTGCCTTCCGCCATCGGGTCGGGGCATGGTAGAAGGCTGGCGGGCGCGCGAGGCACTGTGCGGCCAGCGCGGCCTTGCCGGGCGGGCGCCGCCCCCCAGAGCGCGTCCCCGTAGCTCAGTTGGATAGAGCATCAGCCTTCTAAGTTGAGGGTCGCAGGTTCGAGCCCTGCCGGGGACGCCAATAAATTCAAGCACTTAGGTTGTCACATCGTTCCGCAGAAATTTCGCTGCGGACCACATGCGGAACGGTCTCGTGGCGGCACCACGCCGGGCCCCCGTAATAGACAAATCGCGGATTTGCCTCGTTCGACAGCTGGCACGGGATAGCGCATGTGCGCCACCATGTGCAGCAGCATGGAGGCACGGGCGGATGCCACGCGCGATCCACGACGACGACGAGCTGGTGCCGATGGCTGGCGCCATCGCGATCCTGAGCGGCCGGCAGCGGCCGATGCACCACACCACCCTCTACCGCGGGATCAGAGCGGGCCGGTTCCCGGCGCCGATCCGCATCGGCCCCGGCTCCGTCCGCTGGCTCCGCTCCGAACTGGTCGCGGTGCGGGACCGGATGATCGCTGAGCGCGATGGGAGGGGGGTCTGATGCCCACCCAGCCTGAGCCATCGCAGAGTGCCGTCAGCGTGCTCGACGAGGCCCTCGCCGACCTTCATCTGATCCGCGCCTGCCTGGACGAGCTGAGGGAGCCTGGTGCTGCCCTGGTCCCCCGCAGACCATCGTCGGGCGTGCGGAGAGGTGCCTGGACGATGTGGTCGCCGCTCTCCGCAGACTGCGCGTCCTCGCCGCCGACCTGGAGGCGCGCACATGAAGAAGGCCGCTCCGAGCAGCCGGAGCGGCCTTCAGGGTTTTGTACCCCAACAACCCCATCGCACCCGAAGTGCGTGCGCCCCTCCGCAAGGGGCCAGAGCCAAAGGCGGCTTACACAGTCAGATCGCGTCAGACACCCCGTCACGGGCCGCGCAGCACGGTCATAGACCACGCCGCGGTCGGCTACAACAGGCGATTCGATGACCGCAGATGACGATCAACAGGGGATGCCCGCCCGCGGCCCCGTCCTCTGCAACCGTCGCGTCGACGGCAGATACACGATCCTCCCCAACGCCATTGTACAGGGGACGGAGATAAAGCTCACACCAAATGAGCTTCGTGTGTTGTGCCTGATCGCCTCGCTGCCAGAGGACTGGAACCTGCGTATAGAGCAGGTCGGCAAGACCTGCGGCATATGCCGTGACTCTGTTTACGACGCGATCTACGGGCTGCAGGAGCATCGCCTGGCCCGGCACCTCGTCGCCCGTGACGAGCGAGGCCGCATCCGCGCGCGCCGCTGGGAGTTCACGCTCACACCGGGCGTCTTCCTGGAGCCGGAAAATCCCTTGTTCCGAGAATCTCGGATCAAGCGGAAATCACTTGATCCTGATTTATCCGATCAGGTGCCACCTGATCAGGTGGCGCCGACACTACAAAGTCTAGTCAGTCACAGACAACACTCAGATACACATCCAGAGACTGGGGAGCCTGTGGAAAACGCGGTGCATCAGAGGCGAGCGACGGCGCGCGCTGAGAGCAAGACGGGCTCGGCAATGGTGAGTGCACCTCTCCATTGGCCATTCCCAGACGACGCCGACGCTGCACGGAGGATCCGTGCCTATGGGATGGAGCCGGAGGACGTGTGGCAGCAGTACCGACGACGCCTGATGGCGAGGAAGATCCCGAGACCACCCGATAGCCTGCTCGGATATCTCGTCGGGATCGCCAAGAGGATGGCGGCGGAGCAGCGAGAACCTGCGGACCCATCCGTCTTAACCACTGCTCGCCGCGACCTCGCTCGCACCCACAGCCGCCGCAGCGCCCGGCGCGGCTGACACAGGAGCTGGACGGCGAGGAGACGGTGACCTTGCTGCGGCGTAGCGGCGACACCCGAGTAGCAGCGCGTTCCCAACACGATTCAACCCATGAGGTGAGCAGATGTCTGACAAGGCAGCAACGACGCCCCGCTACTGGATCGCTATCAACGGCTCGTCTTGCGCACTGAGCGCGATCCCGTGGCAGAACCCGGTGACGATCCCAAGGGCGCAGCAGCTATTCGGCTTTCCCACCCTGAAGGAGGCGAAGAAGGCGCAGCATGTCTGCCTGACCGCGACCATCCCCGAGGTCAGAGCGTTTTTCGAGAGTCTGCGCCCGGATGTCGCCTCGGGCCGAGTTGTGCACCTCACACCAGCAAATCCCGAGCCGCAAACTCATGGCGAGACCATGTGGATGGAGGAGGGCCCGGAAGACGGCATCACCGAAGCCGCGCGGCTGGCCTACGAGGAGACGAGCGGCGGAGGCGGCCCGCTGCCTGGCCTGCGCGGCGGGCAGACGCTGGATTGAAGGCGACAGCCCTTCCATGCGTCGTCGCCGTTAGGGTCAAGAAGGCCGGTAGCGTGAATTTGCGTACCTACAACCAAACCGAAAGGAAACCTCTATGCTGAACATCAAGCACTTCGTGGATACCGACGGACATCGGGTCGAGATCGACCAGCGCAACGTCTGCGAGGCCTACGTGGACAGCACGTCGGACAGCCGCAGCATCGTGATCGTCTCAAAGGACGCCGCCGCTGTCCATCTCGGCATCGGAGTGCTCGACGAAATCGAGTGCTGGCTGGGGTTCAAAGAGTATGGGGGGCTGCCCTTCGTTACCGCCAGAGGCGGCGTACTCGCCGGACATGAGGTGGGCTTCAGGAACGTCACTGCTCACCGCGAGGTGCTGCGCGAGAGCGAAGAGGTGCTGCGCGAGATCGAAGAGGCGAAGGCGCGCCCATGAGCCCCAGTACAACCACCACGGCCGGTGCGGATGCCCGCGCCAACATCCGCGAGTGTGCGCCGGCGTGCAATTTTGACCCCCATTTGGGGGTGATCGGCGTGCAATTTTGACCCCACCCCCGGTTGGTGAAGATGGCGCCCTGTGCGTGAGTCGCACGAGGGGCGGACGGGGGATGATCA